>NZ_JBRCEP010000027.1:0-14315 GCF_053491055.1 Gloeomargarita sp. | reverse complement strand
CCGTTCTCAATGAAACTTATCACCTTCTTCCGTAAATCCAGACTGTAACACATTCTGATTCTCCTCCTTGATTCTCACCTTCCTCCCCATCTTACACCCCCCTCTCATAAAATGTTGCATTTTCAATAAAAATGACTATATATCCCATTTTGTGTATCTGTTGTGATTCTAAAGTAGCAACCCAACGCTCAGCATCAGCGGCGGCGCGCAGCGCCGTCCGCTGCATACTGTTTTAGGCTCTCTCATCCTCGCTTGCTTCCCCTTCCGTCTGAAAGGCTTCGTCCTGAGGCGGCAGGGGTAGTCCGCCGAACATTCTCCGCTCTGCGTCCGTCAAGACCTCCTTGAACCTCCTGTCTGCTTCGCCGAGTGTTCTGCTTGCATTCTCGACCGCAGTTAGGATCCTGTCTTGTTCAGTCCTGCTTGGCAGGAATACACGGAGGTTTTCAAAATCTTCAGGCTGCGTCCGCCGACGGTTGGAGTGGCCTGTGGTGATGGCACGAATGGCACGGCGAAAATAGCGACTCCGAAGCAAAAGCGCCAAGTATCGCGGATCTACAGCATTATCTGCCACGCGATAGACAGGAAACTCCTGCGTGACAATCGCACCGTCAAACGCTTCCGGAACCACAGCAATGCAGCCCTTCCAAAGATCGATCTGAGATACGAGGACATCACCGGCACGAACTCGATACCAGCGAGAACCTTCTGTGAAGTAAGCACCATACCAGGCTGGCGGATTTCTACCCTTACCCGGCTCGCGTCGAGAGATCACGCCCGTTTGACTTAGCTTCAGTGTGACGAACTCCTTATCTGGGTGCGCGGTCGGCTCTACCTGCTCGATGCGCCTCTCGAGCAGATCCCCCAAACGGTAGACGCGCATTCCCTCAGGAGGATCAATACGTTCAAGTTGAAAGAGGTGATACTTTGGGTCGAGACGCCTCGATGGATGCGCATCGAAGATGCTGACAACGGACGCGGCATGACAACGTGGGACTTCGGCTGGTTCGTAGGCCAGAGGGTCTCGGAGGTATAGATGCCACTGCCCGAGAACAGTGGCCGGATCATCGAGGCGCAAGCGGCCACCCTCCGTGGTAGAGTACAGCTCGTTTGTCGCCGAAGGCGTCCCGGCGGGCGTGTATCCGACATCGTGCACCTCTGCAAGGAAAACCCGGTAATCGATTTCACGCAACGCAGCCCGAATCGCTCCATCTTCTTGGTCGGGTGTTGGATTGTCGTCCGCGGCTGCCTTCCGCAGCGCTGTAGTATACACAGCGTCGAATCGTGCCTTCTCCTGCCGCGTATACTTCCGCAGAAAGAGGAGGCTTGTCTTGTTCTGTGCCCCGGCTTTGCGAAAAGCATAGTCTGGTAGAGATACAACGGCCGTCACGGCTGCGTGCCGAAACAAGAAACGTCTGAATGCAGGACACGCGCTGCCTTCGCCGGAGTTGTTCAGTGCACCGTCAGGAACCACCATTCCGAGCCTTCCGCCCGGCGTGAGGAACTGGAGAGCACGCTCGATAATGACAAGCTCGCTGCTTATTTGGTCACGCCCACGCGCAATCTCGAAGTCAGCAAGCGACCCATTACCGAGGCGGTCGCGATCCGCCTCTCTGACCTCATCACCAAAGGGTGGGTTACCCACAACGATAGTAAAACGCGACCCGTCAGGACGCAGTGCGGGGTTGGTGAACACACGGTCGAGGCAGCTGCGCTCGGACTCAATGTTAGTGTGCCCATCCTTGTGGATCAGCAGATTGGTCTTGCAGACTCGACCAAGTACCTCGTGGATCTCGATGCCGAAAAGGTTATGCAAGGCAAATTCTGTCTTGATGCGTTCAGCCTCGGCCTGGCCAGCATAAAGTTCATCGACGCGGTGCCAGACCTGTAGGAGCGCTTCCAGCAGGAACCCACCGCTGCCAACAGCGGGATCGAGGATCACGTCGCGTTCGGTCGGAGAAAGCATAGCGCACACAAACCGGCAGAGTTCGCGGCGAGTGAAGTATTGGCCCAGGCCACCGCGGAACACTTGGCTAAAGAAGTGTTCAAACGCCGCACCAAGAAAATCTATCTCACAAAGCGTAAAGCCAATGTCCTGGACAAGCGCGACGACCTCCGCAATCTTCTCGTCAGGGAGACGGATCGTGTCGTCAGTGAAAATGGATGGGTCCCGACGACGCGCCTCGCGAAAGCGTTCGAGCACACGAGCAGCGGTCTGGGAGGGCGATTCATTTGCGCCAACTTGCAGCGCGCGTGGTTGGCCGTTTGGAGTGTGGCGTTCGTCCCAAACCTTGGCGAAGAGAATCTTGCTCCACTCGTCGAATGCGGTCAGGGGGTCACGCTTACCGCCAGCCCAGATGGCGGCGTGAGCACGGCGGACGGTGGCTTCTATTCTTAGTGGCTTGGCGGGTTGGATGTCGTGGGTAGAGCCAGCAATGAGGCGAAGTTCGCGGGCAAGACCATAGTTAACGGGCACGGTACTGCGGTCACCAAGCCGGTATCGGTCGCGGTCTCGGACGTCAGGACAGTTCTCGACATCATAGAAAATCGACTCAGTCCCGGAGTCAACAAGCAGGTACGACGCCCGAAGATTCGCGGCGTTGCCGAAGCCCTGTAGGATACCTCGCTCAAATTCGGCATTCCCGCTGTCAGTCTTTTTCACCTCGACCACAAGGAAGGGATGCCGGTCGCCGTAAACAACAATGTCGGCCCGATCTGCTGGCGTGCGGCGTGGAACCGGGACTTCGACCTCGATTCTGTTTGCCGGGTATCCACGGTCGAGAATAAGCCAGGCGTAAATCGCTGCACGCACCTGCTCCTCCGGGTCGGTGTAGTCATCGGTAAACCGCCTTGCGCAGATGTATGTGATTCGAGTCTGCTCCGGGCTGAACTCAAGGTATCCCCGGCGCTCAGCCTCGCAAACGAGATCTGCGTCCAAAGGCTGTGGCCTCGGCATAGTATGGGCAGGGACAGGCTCGGAATTCCCTTGGCCATGCTGGCGCTGGGCGGCACGGGAAACACGTCTCGCGGCCCTGGAACTGCGTCGCCCATCTTGACGATTCGTCATTCCGATTATCTATCTTCTTCTGTGCGCCCAACTATACACTACACCACCGTTTTCCACCTAGCAAACCCTCTGATACAAAATTTTTGGCTGAACCGGATTTTGTCGGTAAAATTTACTGCAGTGACTTTTTCAATATAGCATCCCCAATGCCCCACAACCCCGACCACCCCATACTTAAACCGACTAAGCTCCTTGACCAAGTGCGTCAAGTCATCCGGCTCAAGCATATGGCCATCTCTACTGAGGAATCCTACACCTATTACATCAAAAAATTTATTCTATAGCTAAGCAGGCAAAGGTTGACATATAGAGCAGATGACTGAATCGATGAGGTCATGAAGGTTTTGGGTTGTGGATGTCATGGTTTTTCTAACTCTTTGCTTGATTCTATGCCATTGATGCTCAATCGGGTTTAAATCGGGAGAGTATTTCGGTAGATATATCAATTCACACCCAGCGGCTGCCACAACCTTCCGAACGAGTTGGCAACGAGGAAAACTGGCATTATCTAAAACAATTTTCTTCCCTGCGCCAATGGTGGGCAACCACATCTCTGTTAACCAGGCAATCAATACTTGCAAATTGCAACTACCAATCCAAGTAAATGGTGCAACCAATTGCCCTAAATGATAACCACTCATTATGCTTATCCTCTTTCTCTTTTTGCCAGGTCGTTGCCCATATATCCTTTGTCCTTTTCGCCCCCAACCATATTCATAAACATCTCGATTATCCATCCCAGACTGGTCAATATAGACTAAATTCTCATCCTTTTCCTCTTTCATCATCTTGATAAATTGTTGTCGCTCTTCTTCGTTTTGTTCTTCATAAGAGTATGTTTTTTTTTACGGGTAAAGTTGATTTTTTTCAGGGCTTGACCAATGGTTGTATGACTGACACCAAGAATGGCTCCCATTTCTTTTTGCGTCAACCCTGGGTTTGCTTCGACAAATTGGCGAAATCCCTCCAAATCAGTAATCTTAGCACTATGACCTTTTTAATCGTTCTTTTTCGGCTGATAATCACCAGTTTCTGACCACATTTTTAACCATCTTTGTATGGTTCTGATGCTCATACCAAATAACTCACCAACCTCAACTAGTTTTGCCCCCTTTAAGACTGCTGCGACTGCTTTTTGACGCAAATCGTAACTGTATGGTCTTGCCATCGCTTTTCTCCACAGCATCTATCCTATAATACGACGACCTTACCCTACTTGACTATAGAATTTTGCTGCTAGCGTATTCCCCCTACGGAATTTATTACTCTTGCCAGAGGTCTATCAAATCAATAATACGGGGGGCGGACTACAGTTGGCGAGCACCACTTCTCGCGCCCAGCGGTCTGCCGCCAAAATGTGATCTAAATCAGGCGTTGTGCAATTCATCGCTTCATAGCGGGCACAGGCAAATTCAATTAAACGGGGAATGTCAGCAAAGGTAATTTTTTCGGCCAGAAACAAACTCACTGCCTGCTCATTGGCCGCATTCAAAACTGCTGGCATGGCTCCACCGGCGCGCCCGGCAGCATAGGCCAAATTCATACAGGGATATTTGTGATGATCTGGTTCTCGAAATGTCAAACTGCCAATACTGACTAAATCAAGCGATTTCCAAGGTGTCGGCCAGCGCTCCGGCCAGGATAAGCTATACAACAAGGGCAAACGCATATCCGGCCAACCTAATTGCGCCAGCACGGAAGTATCTTGCAATTCAACCAAAGAATGAATAATGCTTTGGGGGTGAATGACGATGTGAATGTGATCGTAATCCAGGCCAAATAAATAGTGAGCTTCGATTACTTCCAAACCCTTGTTCATCAAGGTGGCCGAATCAATCGTAATTTTTTGTCCCATATTCCAATTGGGATGTTTGAGGGCATCGGCAACAGTAACGTGAGCCATCCGTTCCAGCGGCCAATCCCGAAAAGCGCCCCCCGATGCGGTAAGAATAATCCGTTTGAGACCGCCTTCCGGCACCCCTTGCAAGCATTGGAAAATAGCCGAATGTTCTGAATCGGCAGGCAGCAACTTCACCCCATATTCGGCAAGCAAAGGTAGAATCACCGGCCCCCCGGCAATCAGGGTTTCTTTATTCGCTAGCGCAATGTTTTTCCCTGCCCGAATGGCCGCAATCGTAGGTAATAATCCCGCACAACCCACAATGCCCGTAACGACAATTTCCGCATCCCCATAACTTGCTACTGCTGCAATTCCCTCGGCCCCAGCCAGAATCTCCGGTTGCGGGTGTACCTCGCCAATGGCCGCCCGCAATTCGGGAAGCAAATCTCCATCTTGTATCGCCACAATTTCCGGTCGAAACTGGCGAATTTGTTGGGCAAATAAACCGATATTGCGCCCGGCAGTTAACCCTACCACCTGAAATTTGTCTGGGTATTGGGCCACAATTTCTAAAGTCTGTGTCCCAATTGAACCCGTTGCCCCTAAAATCGTGATTCGCTTCACCGCTGGCCCCTCAATGACCCTGACACCTTGATCCCCTTTTCACCATACCACTGCTGCTCCCTGCCGCCAAGGTGATCCTTAAAAAATTACGAACCCCGCCCAGGAGCTTGTCGAGGCGTTGTTGTTGGAAAAGGGCGGCAACCGGCAATGGTTATGAATGGTTATGTAAACACCCCAAGCGGGTTATCGAACCTCTAGGCCGACATTTGTTGCTGTATCAGGGCACGCTGCTGGCCCCCAAGGAGATAAATGCCTGCTTGGAGAAACTCTAGGTTGTTTTGCTGATCCCCATCAGGAAGACGCTTTCGGGGGTTCGGGTTTGGGGACTGCTTTTTGCCGTTTGTCGCTGCCGGTCTGTCTTGAAAAATACCCAGACGACGCCGATTAATTCTGTTATTGTTTCACCCTATGGGAACGGAAAACCATGTTACTTTAATACCCAAACTACCACTGATTTTTGCTGTTTTTTTCGGTGGCCAGCCGCTGGAGCAGTCGGCTTCAAACAATCGCTACACTAAAATTCACATAACGGTATTTCCTGCCCATGCGTCCGATTTATTTGGATTACCATGCCACCTCGCCGCTGGACGAGCGGGTTTGGCAAGCGATGCTGCCCTATTGGCGGGAGCGGTTTGGCAATCCGGCCAGCCAGGGGCATTTTTATGGTTGGGAGGCGCAAGCGGCGGTGGAGTTGGCGCGGGAACAGGTAGCGGCCAGCCTGAACACTACACCGGAAAGCATTATTTTCACCAGCGGGGCAACGGAGGCCAATAATTTGGCGATCAAGGGGGTGGCAGCGGCGTGTTACCACCGGGGACGACACATTGTCACGGTGCAAACGGAACACCGGGCAGTGCTGGAACCCTGCCGCTATCTGGAATCCCTGGGGTTTCGGGTGACTTATCTGCCAGTGCAGGCCGATGGGTTGGTGGATGTGGAACGGCTGCGCCAGGCGTTGCAGCCGGATACGATTTTGGTGTCGGTGATGGCGGCCAACAACGAAATCGGGGTGCTTCAGCCTTTGGCGGCCATTGGCGCCATCTGCCGCGAGCGGGGGATTCTCTTCCATACGGATGCGGCGCAGGCGGTGGGCAAAATTCCTTTGGATATGCAGACGTTGCCGGTGGATTTGCTCTCCCTGACGGCGCACAAAATCGGTGGCCCTAAGGGGGTGGGGGCGCTGTTTGTGCGGCGGGATGGCCCGCGGATACCTCTTGTGCCACAACTGCATGGGGGCGGCCAAGAAGGGGGATGGCGGGGCGGTACGTTGGCCGTGCCCCTGCTGGTGGGATTGGGGGCGGCGCTTGCCCTGGCGGAGGCGGAACGGGAGCAGGAACAGGCGCGGTTGTTGAGCCTGCGCACCCACCTCTGGCAGGAATTACAAAAGCTAGATGGTGTACTGTTGAATGGGGCCTGGTCACCCCGCTTGGCGGGCAATTTGAATGTGACGTTTTTGGGGGTGAATGGGGCAGAACTGCACCGACAGTTGCAACCGGTGGTGGCGGTGTCGGCGGGGTCGGCCTGTAGTACGGGGCAGCCTTCCCACGTGTTGCAGGCCTTGGGGCGCTCAGCGGCGCAGGCAGCCAGTTCGGTGCGGTTTGGCCTGGGGCGGGAAACCACAGCGGCGGATATTCAACGGGTGATCACTCATTTGCACACCCTGTTGCCCCGTTTGCGCCAAACAACGGCTGAGAACAGCTATATTAAAAAATAAAATTTCAGGGCTTATTGGCTTGCATGCCTGGTTTTGCCCGCTTTGCGCTTGGGGAGCCCTATGGTCAAACCGTCGCTGTGGCGTTACGTGGTACGCACCCGCAAGTTTTGGTTGGTGGGGCTGTTGGTGGTGGCAGGTATGGCCTTAAGCGTTGGGGCGGGGGAAATGCTGGAGTTGCCACCGGCAGGGATGCCGTGGCTGGGGATGGGGTTGCACCTATGGCCGTTGTGGGTGATGGCAGCGCCGGCGGTGGCGGCTTGGGCATGGGCAGCCAAGGGCATGGGTTGGGAGGTGACGCTGGCGGGTCAGGCAGTGATGGCCTCTGGTTTGGTCGGGGCGGGGATGCTGAGTTGGCTGTGGTACCGACAGCGGTCGCGGCGATTGCGAGAACGATGAACGGGAGCCAGCTCGGGCAACCGGGGGGGAAGTGGCTTGGGGGTGAAAGGCATTGACCGACACTGGCTGAAGGCAGGATTGGTGGGGTTCCTGGCGACCGCTTTGGTGTTGTTGGTGCGGGGTGGGGGTGGGTTGCAGGCCCTGGATTTGTGGAGCTATGACCTGTGGTTGCGCTACCAACAACCGCGTTTTCCCCCCAACCGGGATGAGCGGTTTCTGCTGGTGCTGGTCACGGATGAGGATTTGGTGCGGCTGGGTCAGGACCAGGTGACCCTAGCGACGCTGCAAAGGTTGCTGTTTCGGCTGGCGGAACTGCGTCCACGGGTGGTTGGGTTTGCTCTGGAAACGGCGATCACGCTCTCTAAGGGGAAAACCCTGGCTTCGGAATTGATGGCGGCGCAGGTGCCGGTGGTGGTGGGGTGTGTCCCGTCTGAACCTTGGGAACCGCTAGGGGCTTTACCTACGTTGATGACCCGCCTGGGGGTGACGCAAACCGTAAATAGCCAGGTGCCTACCGACCCGGACGGTGCGGTGGTGCGGCGCTATCTTTTGGGGGGAACAGCTTTGCGCGCCCAAACCCCTGGCTGTCAGCCCAACCATTCTCTAGGGCTGGCGGTGGCCGCCCATTATCTGGCCCTCCAGGGCACTGTGCCGCGGTTGGGGGGGAAAGGGCTAACCCTGGGGTTGGGAAGGGGGCAGTGGCAACCGTTGCACCCCCACAGTGGCCCCTACCAACGGTTGCGCCTGCAGGGCTGGCAGATGCTGTTGCGTCCTCAGGTCACCCCTCTGGAGCAGATCACCCTGTGGCAGGCGTTACACAAACTCCAGCCCGACCAGGTGCAAGGACGGGTGGTGCTGGTGGGGGAAGACCTCCGCGCCGGTGGGCAACCCCAGTTCCAAACGCCTCTGGGCAGCACCTATCCTGCCATTTATTTCCATGCCCAGGCGGTGGCGCAAATCCTCGACCAAGCCCTGTGGGGGCGCGGGGGTGTCAACTATCTGGCTGAACCCTGGGAGTCGCTCTGGATCGCCGTTTGGGGCCTTTTGGGGGTGGCGCTTTTGGGTTATGGTCGCCAAGTGGTGGCGCTGGGGCTAGGTGGGGTTGGCCTGCTGGTCGGCATCTGGAGCTTAAGCACGGCTATGTGGCTACCCTTGGTTGCCCCCCTGCTGGTCTGGGGGTTGGTGTTGGCAGCAGCGCCTTGGTGTGGCAGAAGACGGCGTCCCCTGCCCGCACCAGTATCGTTGAGAACGACAGCACCGCACCTGTTGAGCCAAGGAGCCGACTCCGCGCACCAGTGGGAGGGCGTCCAGGTGGGCAACAACAACCGCTATCTCCTGCAACGGCATTTGGGGGGTGGGGGTATGGGGGATGTGTTTCTTGCCCTCGACCGGCATTTACGCAAGCCAGTGGCGGTGAAAATCCTTACCCGTCTGCCTACCGAAACCACCCAGAGCGGACAGATTCTGGAGCGGTTTCGCCGCGAAATTCGGGTAACGGCCAAAATCAACAGTATTCACATTGTCCAGATCACCGATAGCGGCGTCATCCAAAATCAGGTGCCGTTTTACGTCATGGAATACCTGCAAGGGCAAAGTTTGGGGAATCTGATCCGCCACGAAGCACCCCTGCCGGTGGCCCGCACCGTAGCCATTCTGCTCCAGGTGTGTGCCGGGTTGGAGGTTGCCCATAGCCACAAGGTGGTGCACCGGGATTTGAAACCGGACAATATCTTTCTCATCCCCAGTTCCCTAGGGGAAGAATTGGTGAAAATTCTCGATTTTGGCATCGCCCGCGTGATTCAGGACGCGGAGGCAACCACAGAACTGACGGCGGTGGGCAGTTTCTTGGGCACCTATCGCTACGCTTCACCGGAGCAATGTGATGGCCGCGCCCACCTCGCAGACGAACGGGCAGACCTCTATAGCCTGGGGCTGATTGCCTACGAAATGCTCACCGCCACCAACCCCTTTGACCTCCAAGATACCAGTCCCCGCCAACAGTGGCTCCGCTGCCACGTGCAGATGCCCCCCATTCCCATCCAAAACCAACCCTTTGGGGAACGGGTGCCGACCCGTTTGGCGCAGGTGATTATGACCTGTCTGGCTAAAAAACCCGCCGAGCGCTACCCGGATGTCACCCACCTGCGCCAGGCGTTGCAAGAATGTACGGAAGTTTTTTCCCCCTAAAGCGGCAAATCCCGATGGGTAAAGGGTTTTGCCTGCGGGCCGCTATAGGTTGCCACCACCTGCCCGTTGCCCCATAACCGGTACTTATACGTCACCAACCCCTCCAAGCCCACAGGCCCCCGAGGCGGCAACCGCTGCGTACTGATCCCCACCTCCGCCCCAAACCCGTAGCGAAACCCATCGGCAAACCGGGTGGAACAGTTGTGATACACCCCAGCGGCATCCACTTCCGCCATAAACCGCGCCGCTGCCTGCCGGTCGGTCGTGGCAATCGCCTCCGTATGCCCCGAACCGTAGGTATTGATGTGGGCAATCGCCGCCTCCAGCGAATCCACCACCTTAATCGCCAGCACCAAATCCAGATATTCCGTGCGCCAATCCGCCTCGGTTGCCGGAGCCACCGGGATAATTTGTTGGGTCGCCTCATCCCCCCGCAACTTCACCCCCTTGGCCACCAACGCCGCCGCACAAGGGGGCAAAAACGCCGCCGCAATCTCCCGATGCACCAACAGCGTCTCAATCGCATTGCAGGCCGCCGGGTATTGGGTCTTGCTGTCAACAGCCAAGGCAATGGCCTGGGGAATATCCACCTGCCGGTCCACGTACAAATGGCACAAACCGTCGGCGTGCCCCAACACGGGAATCCGGGAATGGGTTTGGATATGGCGCACAAAGGCATTAGAACCCCTGGGGATCAACAAATTCACGTATTCATCCAATTCCAACAACTGTTGAATTTCCGCCCGCGTGGTGAGCAATTGCACCGCTGCCAGGGGAACACCCGTTCCCTGCAACCCCGCCTGAATCGCCCGCACCAACACCTGACACGATTGGGTTGCCTCCTTGCCCCCTTTGAGAATCACCGCATTGCCCGACTTGAGCGCCAACGCCGTAATTTGGATCACCGCCTCGGGGCGCGCCTCAAAAATGACCCCCAACACCCCCAACGGACAGGTGACCCGCTCCAAAACCAAACCCACATCCAATTCCCGGTGCAGTTGCCGTTGTCCCACCGGGTCGGGTAACGCCCGCACATCCCACACCCCCTGGATGGCGCTGGCCAACTTATCCGGGGACAAGTGCAGCCGGTGCAACAGCGCCGGCGCTAACCCCTCCTGCTGCGCACGCTCCATATCCGCCCGGTTGGCCGCCAAAATCTCCTCCTGATGCGCCTGCAATGCCTCCGCCATGGCCTGCAACGCCTGATTTTTCGTTGCCGTATCCACCGTCGCCAAGCGTTGCGCCGCCTGCCGCGCCTGCTGAGCTATCTCCAGCAATTCCGGGGTCACCATCGGCAACTGCCCACCTTGCCAACCATTGCCACCCGATTATAGCCCATTTCATTAAGATTTCATTAAGAGGCAATAACTGTTCGTCCCAAGCGCACAACTGGCCATTCCCAACCAACCATTGCCCCCTTTCTGCGGGTCACTCTGCCGGTTTCCTAGAGAATCCCCCCGCCTATTCCTGCCCCCTCACCACCCCCAGCTGTACCCCGTAAAAAGAGGCAGTTTGACCCCAATCTAGGGGCACGGAGATCGGCCTGGCAAAACCCTTGAATCAACGATCAGGACAGAACCCCAAAAATATGGTTCATTCCCTCATCCCGCATACCATCCCGAAACCGCGGTTTCCGCACCCGCTATTTAGGCACTAAAAGATTTGCCACAACCGCAGGTTTGAACCGCATTGGGATTGCGAAACTGAAACCCACCCCCAATCAACGCCTCACTGTAATCCAAAGCCAACCCGTAGAGGTAAAGCAAACTGCGGCGGTCGCACACAATTTTGAAGCCCTCTTGGTCAAACACCTCATCGTCCGGGCGAATGTTCTCCGGTCGCTCAAAATCCATCATGTAGGACATGCCCGAACACCCCCCCTGGCGCACACCCACCCGGAGGCACAGGTCTTCCCCCTTCTGGGCACGCAGTTGCTGCAAATGGTGGAGCGCTGCCGGTGTCAGCAAAATACCCCGTTGGGACTGCGGTGGCGTTGCCGTCATGATGGCTAAATTCCCGAAACACTGTGATCTTAATTTTAACTTTTAACCAAACAGGGTCATCCCCTTTGACCAAGCAATTTCCTCCCGACGCCCCCTGCCCATTGAGCCTGCAGACGCCCCTGTGGGAAAATGACAGCAAGGTTTGTCCAAAGAGGGGGAAATGTCCACGCAGGGAACCCGGAAGCACCGCGAGCCATCCCAGCGCCAAAACCTAGCCCGCAGGGTGTGGCAACTGCTCACGGCTGGCGCATTGGTCGGGTTTCTCCTGGGGTGCCTGGGGTTGGCGCCGGCCTATGCCGCTGGCGGCCTCTTGGTGGCCAGCAACCCCGTCACCGACCCCAAAGCCCTGTTGCGCTTGGCCTTACCCGTCACCGAACCCCACATCCGCCAAATCGAACACAGCCTCGAAGACATTCGCCAGCAACTCCGTCTCAAACGCTGGCGCAGCCTCGAAAACGACATTAAAGCCGCCCAACGCACCCTCGAGCAGTATCGGCAGGAGATGCTCAGCCAAGTGGCCCCCGCACAGCAGGCCACCGCCGCCACCCTGATGACCGACCTCAACCAGGGCCTCGCCGATTTGGCCGCCCTCGTTTCCCGCCGGGATAAAACCGCCATCTTGGCCGCCCAAGATGCCCTTTTGGACCAAGTCGGGGCCTTAGAAGCCCTGATGGTGCGAGAATTCCCCTTTGCCATCCCCCCCGAATACGCCCACTTGCCCCAACTGTTGGGACGGGCAACCGTAAAAATCGTCACCAACAAAGGGGATTTAATCGTGGTTTTAGACGGCTACAATGCCCCCATTACCGCTGGTAATTTTCTGGATTTGGTGCAACAGGGATTTTACAACCACTTGCCCTTTACCCGCGCCGAAGAATCCTACGTGGTGCAAGCCGGTGACCCCCCCGGCGAGGCCGACGGATACGTTGACCCCCGTACCGGTCAAATCCGCCGCATTCCCCTGGAAATCAAAGTCCAAGGCGAGCAACAGCCCCTCTATGGCACCACCTTGGAAGCCGCCGGACGCTATCTGGATAAACCCGTACTACCCTTTGCCGCCTACGGCACGCTGGCCATGGCCCGCCAAGAATCCGACCCCAACAGCGCCTCCTCCCAATTCTTCTTTTTGCTGTTTGAACCCGAACTCACCCCAGCCGGGATCAACCTTTTAGATGGGCGCTATGCCGTATTCGGGTATTTAATTGACGGGCAATCGGTTTTAGCCAAAATCCGCGCCGGGGATACCATCGAACGGATGGAAATCCTAGACGGGGCCGAACACCTGGTCAACGCCACCCCCGTCAACCAAGCCATCCGAGCATTACCCACCCTCAACCCCCTGTTTTGAGGGGTGCTTTTGCTAGATTCCCAGTAGCCACCTCGAACTCCACCCATGTTCTCCCTCTATCTCTTTTGCGCCTTGGTCGGAGGTGTATTGATGCTCCTGAGCCTGTTGGCCGGGGACGCAGAGGTGGATAGCGGCGACCTGGATGCCGACCCGGACATAGACACCTTCCCCTTTTGGTCCGAACTGCCCTTTTTAAGCCTACGCTTTTGGGTCTTTGGCGGCGGGATGTTTGGCATCACGGGCGTCGTGCTCACCCTTACCGGCAAACCCTTTCTCACCACCTTGATTGGCGCCCTGCTGACCGGCCTGGTCACCGGCTGGAGCCTGCACTGGATATTGCGCCACCTCAAGCGCCACAGCCCCAACAGCCTAATTACCCCCGACGACCTCATTGGCGCCACCGGCACTGTCGAACTCCCCTGCGACAGCCAACACCCCGGCAAAGTCCGGCTCACCCTCAAAGGCCAACAGGTCGAATACCCCGCCCGCACCGCCTATCCGACCCCCCTGGAAACCGGCCAACCCATCGTTGTCGTGGACGTACACCCCCCTTGGGTAGAAATTGTGCCCCAGGGGGTTGACAACTCCAAAACGAACTTGCTAGATTGAAAAAGCGCTCGATAGAGAGCGGCAGAACCTGGACAACCGAATAGGTTTGAAAGTCAGCGCCACCCAGACTGGCCCTAGTCAATTCTTCAACATTCCGGACTGAGCGATCACCATGGAGAGTTTGATCCTGGCTCAGGATGAACGCTGGCGGCGTGCCTAACACATGCAAGTCGAACGGACACCTTCGGGTGTCAGTGGCGGACGGGTGAGTAACGCGTGAGAACCTGTCTCGAGGAGGGGGATAACAGTTGGAAACGACTGCTAATACCCCATATGCCGGGAGGTGAAAGAGCTTGATCGCCTCGAGGGGGGCTCGCGTCCGATTAGCTAGTTGGTGGGGTAATGGCCTACCAAGGCGACGATCGGTAGCTGGTTTGAGAGGACGACCAGCCACACTGGGACTGAGACACGGCCCAGACTCCTACGGGAGGCAGCAGTGGGGAATTTTCCGCAATGGGCGAAAGCCTGACGGAGCAACGCCGCGTGAGGGATGAAGGCCTGTGGGTTGTAAACCTCTTTTCTCAGGGACG
>NZ_JBRCEP010000026.1:0-34064 GCF_053491055.1 Gloeomargarita sp. | reverse complement strand
TTTGAGTATTGGGGGGGCGGGGGTGTTTGATGGGATTGCCCTGTGCGGCTTGTTTGCTCTGCTCCTGACCTGATGTGATCGGGGCTACTAAGGGGTTTGGGGACAGGCAGGGGGTCTGGGTACAATCAGGGCAAAGGTTGGGGGTGGGTTATGGGGAAGCCATTCTCGCCGGAAGTGGTGGTGGTGTGGGCCGCTACCTGGGTGTTGGGTTTGTTGGTGGTGGCGCAGGTGCCCTGGGGTGGGTATGGGCTGGCGGGGGTTGCGGGCCTGTTGGCGGTGGCGGCTTGGCGGTTACCGGTGTTGCGCCGTTGGGGTTTGCTGTGGTGGGTGTGGCTTGGGGCAGGGGTGGTTGCCCTGCTGGCGGGTTGGTATTTCCAATGGCGGACGCCGCAACCAGGGCCTTTGGATATTAGCCGCAAAGCTCCGGCATTTGATGTGGTGGTGACGGGGAAGGCGTTGGATTTGCCGCGCCTTAATGCCAGCGGGAAGCGGCGGTTTTTCCTGGAGGTGCAGCAGTTGGAGGTGGGGGAGGCGCCTTATGTGCGCACGGAGCGGGTGACGGGCAATTTGTATGTGACGGTGGCGCCGGATCAGGCGGAAGGGGTTACGCCGGGGCGCAAGGTGAGTGTGAAAGGGGATGTGTATCTGCCGGTGACGGCGGCGTTTCAAGGGGGGTTTGATTTTAAGAACTATCTGGCGCAACGCAATACGTTTGCGGGGATGCGGGGGGAGGAGGTTTATTTTGCAGACCCAACGGGGCCGGGCGGTTGGGGGTTTTGGCGGCTGCGGCAGCGGATTGTGGATGTCCATACGCAGGCGTTGGGGGCTTTGCGGGGGCCGTTGGTGAGTGCCATGGTGGTGGGGGCGCGGGTGGTGGATTTGGATGGGAATTTGCGCACGGCGTTTACGCGGGCGGGGTTGGCGCATACGATTGCCGCTTCCGGGTTCCATGTGTCGCTGCTGTTGGGAACGGTGCTGGCGCTGACCAATCGCCTGGGGGTGCGGACGCAAATGCTGGCGGGTCTGGGGGCGTTGGGGCTGTTTGTGATGCTGGCGGGGTTTGAGGCGGGGGTGGCGCGGGCCTCGTTGATGGGGGCGGTGGGGCTCTGGGGGTTGGTGCAAACGGGCCAAGGGGATGTGACGGGGAAACGGCAGCCATTGCATTTGCTGCTGCTGGTGGCGGCGGCCCTGCTGGTGTACAACCCGACCTGGATTGGTAATTTGGGATTTCAATTTAGTTTCTTGGCGACTTTGGGGTTGATGGTGTTGGCGACGCCGATTGCCCAGAGTTTGACCCTGTTGCCCCCGGCTGTGGCGGAATTGATTGCGGTGCCGACGGCGGCCTATCTGTGGACGTTGCCGCTGCAGCTTTATCAATTTGGGCTGATCAACACCTATTCAATTCTGTTGAACGCGGTGGCAGCGCCGCTGATTATGGTGTTGACCTTGGGGGGAATGGTGACGGCAGTGGTGGGGCTGGTGCTGTTCCCGGCGGGGGTGTGGGCGGCCCGGCTGCTGTCTTATCCGATGGATTTTTTGCTGGCTGCTGTGACCTGGACGAACCAGTTACCCTACAATTCCCTGGCGGTGGGGAAAATTACGGCGGGGCAGATGGTGCTGCTTTACGTGCTGTTGGGGCTGGTGTGTTCGGGCTGGAGCTGGTGGCGACGGCGCTGGGTGGGGGTGGCGCTGTTTGGGGTGGCGCTGATTGCCGTGCCCTTGGTGTACCGGCGTTGGACTCAGTTGGAATTTACCGTTTTGGATACGGGGCGCATTCCGGTAATGGTCATCGAGCATCGGGGTAAGGTGGCGGTGATCAATGCCGGGGATGAAAAAACGGTGAAATTTACGCTGCAGCCCTTTTTGCAACTGCAAGGGGTGAATCACATTGACCTGGGGGTGGCCATGCCGGGGGTACCCAACCAAGGCTGGGCCAACCTGAGCGCGGCCATGCCGGTACGGCAACTGTATGGAGAGCTGCCCGCCCCCCAACCACCCAACCTCACACCCCAACCGTTTGCCGCCCTGTCCCAGGCCACTTTAGGCTCCGTGTCGTTTACCGTGACGCCGACTGAACCCCCGTTACTCCAGATCACCGCTGGCAACGAACATCTGGTCTGGTTGCCCGAAAGCAATTTTGCCCAACAGGATGCGCTGGTCAAGCAGGGGGTGCTGCCGACCCCGCCCAATGTCCTGTGGTGGAGCGGCGGCACGCTGGGCAATCGCTTCCTGCAAACCCTGCAACCCTATGGGGCGATTGCCTCCAACTTCCGGGTGAAAAAGGGCGACCTGGGGCGGCTGGAACGGCTGAAGATTTCCACCTTTGTCACCGGGCAGGCGGGGGCCGTGCAGTGGCGACCGGGGCGGGGGTTTGCGGGGTGGCGGCAGGAATCAGCCGGTTGAGGGGAGCACGGCGGGGGCTGCCTGCTGTTGCCGCATAAAGTCCACCAGCCAGCGGTACAGGTGGTAGGTGGCGTAACAATCGTCCCGGTTGTACTGCTGCAATGCCTGCAGGTAGCTGCGGTCGTGGGTTTGCAGCCACTGGTTGTACCACTGGGTACACTGCGCCCCATCGGCCCCAGGGTGCTGCCAGCCAAACCCCAACCAACGGCCAATCGCCTTCAGGGTGTAATTTTCCACCGGCAGCACCACCGAACGCACCAAGCGGGCGTGCAAATCCACGCAGCGGTGGCGAATGGCCTGGATGCGGGCAGGCGAGGTGCCGTATTTGTGCCCCAACCGTTGAATCGTCTGGGGTTCAAAGGGGCAAAAGTGATAAATCGGTGCCTGGGGATAGCGCTCAAGCAAAGTTAACAATTGCTGCCAGATGTGCCCCTCCTGGTTTATCTGCTCGGCCACCAGGGAATAAAACTGCTGTGCGTGGGGGGTAACCAGCAGCACGCCATGCAGATACACACAGTCCAAATAGGGGTCGGCCTCGATGTCAAAGAAATAACCCACGCTCGCTTGGGGCAAACGGGAAATAGGAGCCACCGCCAGGGCCTTTTGCTGGGCAATCGCCTGGGCCTGTCGCACCAATTTATTGCTGGTGTTTACCCCCAAACTGGTGCGGTGGTAAATCAACTGGGGGTCCGCCTGCGCCAGGTCGTCAATGCGGTTTAATCCCAAGGTCTGCAATTCGGCATAGCGTTTGAGCGTCACCCCTGGCACCAGACTCAGGTGATGCTTTTGTTTGGCTACAGTACTGCAATAGTCCAGCCAAGGACAGAGTTGACAGCGACTGCGGCTGATAAATACTTCCGGGGCTTCTGGTTGTTTGAGGGTATTGAGGCAGGCGGCCAGCATTTGGTGCATGGGTGGCAGCGCCTGTTCCAGATTGACCCGCAAAAACCGCGGGCCAGGCAACGCCAATTCCCCCCAGCGCGGCCAGACGCCCTGAATTTGGGCCAGCAGCCAACTGTGAAATGCCGCCACGGCCTGATATTCCGGTTTGAGGCGCTGCCCCAGGCGAATTTCCAGGGGACGGTAGTGCCAAGCCCCCCACCGCGAGGAACCCGCTTCCCGAATGAGTATGTCCGGGCGTCCCACCAACACGGCAGCAGGGGTAACCACCTGCAGTACGCCCTGGTGAATGGCAGGCACTCCCTGGCGCATCAGGGCCAGCGTGGCGTGAAATCCCTGGTCCCAAGCCGGGGGCTGATACTGGGGTGACGGACCCGGCCAACGGCTACACACCTGCTCGCGATGGCGGGAACGCTCCGGTTGGGGAATAACCCCTTGGCGGTAGTCCAAAAAACTGCGGCGGGCGCAGCGGTGATAGTAGAACAGATGCTCCGTGAGCACGACCGGCTGGGGATTCATGGAACTTCGCCTCCCCCCAAAAAACCGGGCGACTTCGGCGGCACTTTTTGCTTCAATAGTAACAGCATTCTCAGCCTCTCTCCCCCCCCACCATCAGCGTATCGCGATTGTTACCTGTTCTTCCTGCCCTGTTCCTGCCCTGCCTTCCTCTCCCCCCCCTCTCCCCTAGGAACTGTAGCATAAAGTCAGGCGAATTGGTTTACATTGTTTGACAGGAGTGTAGTTGATTCTGTGGAAAAGGCCACCCCCGACATCCTGGCTGCCCTGCGCCATTCCCCCCTATTTGAGGGCTGGGCCGACCAGGCTTTGGAACGCATCAGCCAGCGGTTGTATTTGGCCCGGCATGAACCCGACAAACTCATAATTATGGAGGAGGAGGGGGGCGGTACGGTGTACTTCATTATTGAAGGCTGGGTAAAAATCCGCACCCACAACCGGGAGGGGCGCGAAATTACTTTGAATATCCTTGGACCAGGGGAAATTTTTGGCGAAATGGCTGCCTTGGCCGCTTCAGCCCGCTCCTGCGATGTATTGAGTGTGACGCCCGTGCTGGTGGGCAGTCTTTCGGCGCGGGATTTTATGCATGTGGTGCAGACCGAGCCGCTGATGGGCTTGCGGCTGTCCCAGTTGATGGCCCGGCGGTTGCGGCAGTTAAACCGCCGCTTGAGGGTGCGGGAATCCGACAGCGTTGCCCGTGTGGTGGATGTGCTGCTGTTTCTTGCTGAAGGGCAAGGACGTACCAGCGCCCAGGGGATTGAAATTCCCAATTTACCCCACCGGGAGTTGGGCAGTCTCAGCGGCCTGACGCGCGAGACCGTCACCCGCGTCCTGCGCAAACTGGAGCAGGATGGGGTGATTGAGCGCCTGACCGGAAAAAATGCTCGCCGCGATGAGGAAGGTAGCCATTATCGCGGTTTAATTCGCGTCCCCAACCTGGCCCAACTGGAGGCATTGCTCGGTTAAGAAAAACATCAACAAATCACGTCCAAGTGATTTATTGTCATGAGTTGTCCTTAGGATAAAAAAGTGGCCGGAAATGAGGTTTTAGCGCCATAGAAATAATAAGAAAATTGATGGCTTTGCCGGAGAGAAATCTAGCAATTTATTTTTTGCCCAAACCCCTGACCGACAGTGACTAGAGGATAGCGCAGAAGTGTTGAATCTCAAGATTTTGAGGGTTGGCACTACGATGTGAATCTGGCCTGATGATACAAAGCATTGCCATTTATAGTCATTTCAAACAAGTTTGCAACATTCGCCTTTACCTGCAAACCCTGTCCTGGAAGGGGATACAGCCATGACCAGTGCCTCAAAGTGTTGCATTTTCTTGTGAAACGACTATATAGCAATTTCAAACAAGTTTGCAACATTTGCCTTTAGCTGCAAACCCTGTCCTATAGCTAAGCATACAAAGGTTGACATGATAGGGGTCGCTGGGCGTAGCCCCACGTTGGTTTCCTATAGCGAAGCGTGGCCTAGCCATGAATCTTAAGGCGACAACCTTAACCTACCTAGCTATGATATCAATCACACCTGCCAGAGGTCAGCAAAAAATCTAATTCAGAATGGTTATGTTTTCTAGTTCCAATAGAAGGTGAGTCAACAGGGTATTGGACAGCAAAAATCCCTGGGGTGGAATGAGAAACCATTGCTCCTGTTGGTTGCCCACCCATCCTTCAGCCTGGAAGCGGCGCAATTGACGCACAATTAAATTTGCAACCGAAGTTTTGATAGCCGCAGGAAATTGCTCAAGCAACTGGGTTAGATTAATTCCTTCCCGCAGGCGTAACCCTAACATCAAACTCTCAATCAATTGCTCTTTAACGCTGGGGGGATCATCCGAAATTGCAATCGCGCCCAAAGTAGCCTGTTCTTTCACCCATTGGTAATAGGAGTGAAGGTATTTGGGACGAGTAAAACGCACTTGGTCAATGTAACTTGTTGCCCCTAAACCAAAACCATAGTAGGGTTGATTGCGCCAGTAGGTTAAGTTGTGACGGCATTGGTAACCAGGTTGGGCATAGTTAGAGATTTCGTAGTGGTGGTAACCGTGCTTTTCTAAAAATTCATGGGCAAAACAGTACATCTCAGCAGTCAATTCATCCCCAGGTAACGCTGGAGAATCCTCTGGATAATCCCGATAGAAACGGGTTTTAGGCTCTAGGGTTAAGTCATAAACAGAAATGTGTTTGGGCTGAGCTTCGATGGCTTTTTGTAAACTGAATTTCCAGTGTTCTAAGGTCTGTCCCGGCAAGCCTTGAATTAAATCTAAACTCCAATTTTCCCAACCACAGGCTTGGATTTTATGAATCGCGGTTTCTATATCTTCAACCGTATGGGTACGGCCACTGACCCAGAGCAATTCCGGGATAAAACTCTGCACTCCCAAACTCAGACGATTCACCCCTAATTCTTGGTAGTCTTCTAGGTATTGAATGCCCGGAGTACCGGGGTCTGCTTCCAAGGAAATTTCTATTTCTTCTGCAAAGCCAAATTGCTCCCGCAAATCCTGTAAAATTTGCCCTAACTCTGCTGGGGTTAGCAAAGAAGGCGTACCGCCCCCAAAAAAGACTGAAGTTAAGGGTTGTTGGCCAGGGGGAGTTAACTTAATTTCCCAGCGCAGTATTTCTAAATACTTAGCCCGATGGCGAGAATCGGGTTTGTGATCCACAACGACTGGGAAATCGCAGTAATAACATTTTTGTTGGCAAAAAGGAATGTGGACATAGGCTGCTTGCGGAGCCAGAGAAGTCGCCCGTTTCCGGGAATCATTATGGGCTAAAAACACAGGGGTATCTCCATCCTTCAGAAGTTCATGGAAGAACTCCTGACCCCTAAACCGTTCCCGGTGTTGTCAAGCGAGTGAGCACCAAGCTGGCCCGGTCTAAAAAACTCTTCATACTTTCGGGGTCAAATCCCTTTTGTGCCATGAGCGCCAAGTCGTAAATGTGTTGGCATAGGTTTCTGATCAATTCCTGGCGGGGAGAATCCCCACTACCTGAGAGAATCACACTCCCCTGCGCCAAATTGATTAGGTTCTCTACGAGGGGATGTGCGGTATTAATGACCAGCGTGTGTTCTTCGGGAAATTCTGCTTTTTGCTGCTGTAATAAAGCCGTCATATCCCGCAACCGACGCAGGGCTTCGGGTAATAGAATCATGGCTGGCGGTGCATCTCCACTTAACGACTCGGTGCGAATGGTGATTTTGGGTTTGTCCAGGTATTTCTTGAAGAGTTCCTGCGCCAATTCCGAACGGGTTTTGTTGGTCTTCGGGTCAACAATTTCAGCGGACTTGTTGGCGTCAATCAAACTGGCATCTAAGTCCGCATCCACCCGCATAAATTTCACATCTTTATATTCCCGCTCCAAATGGCTAATAAAGTGGGTGTCAATGAAACTGTCCAGGAATAACACCTCTAAACCTTGATTTTTGTGCAGGGCGATGTAGGTAGTTTGGGCAACCTCATCAGTAGCATAAAAAACCCGATTGGCATGGCGGTTTTTGGCCCGCTCTAAGTAATCCTTGAGCGTGGTGTAGTGGTATGTGTTGTCACCCTCTTGCCACACATCCCCTTCTCCTGGTGCAGATACCGCAGCGGTGGTGCGGTAGATAATAATATCCTGCACCTGCTTTTTGAATTTTTCATCGTGCAGGCAACCGTATTTGACAAACAGGCTCAAGTCTGGCCAAATTTTTGTGTATTGGGCAAAGTCATTTTGGTACAACTCCTGCAAACGATCCCCCACTTTTTTGGCGATAAAATCCCCAATCCGCCGGACAGTGCGGTCCATTTGCAGGGCACTGCGAGAGACATTCAAAGGAATATCAGGACTGTCAATCACCCCCCGCATGGGCAGCAAAAATCGGGGCACGATTTCTTCGCAATGGTCGCTGACATACACCTGGTTGCAAAAGAGTTTGATCTGACTGCGGGTCACATCAATATCCGGCTGCATTTTGGGGAAATATAAAATCCCGTTGAGCAAGAAGGGATAGTCGGTTTGGAGATGCACCCAAAGCAGCGGTTCCTCTTGCAAGGGGTAAAGATAACGGTAAAATTCTCGGTAATCTTCCGCCGTGAGATTGCTGGGTGATTCCCGCCAAATGGCTCGTTGCCGGTTCAGGACTTCCCCATTTAATTTGATCGGCACGGGCATAAAGTCACAGTACTTTTTCACCAATTGGCGGATGCGTTGGGGGTCTAAATACTCTTCTTCTCCCTCCAGCAGCCTTAAAGTGACAGTGGTTCCCCGCGCGGTGCGGTCTGAAGATTCCAGGGTGAATTCGGGAGAACCATGGCAGGTCCAGTGGACAGCTTCGGCATCTTTTTTGTAGGAAAGGGTGTCTATTTCTACGGTTTGGGCCACCATAAAGGCAGAGTAAAAGCCTAGGCCAAAATGACCGATTAACGGCTGGTCTCCCCCTTGGTATTTCTGGATAAATTCCTCGGCGCTGGAAAAGGCCACCTGATTAATATACTTTTTCACCTCATCGGCAGTCATGCCAATACCGTTATCGGTAATGCTTAAGGTGCGTTTTTCTTTATCAATGGTGATAGTAATCTCCGGTTGAAAATCGCCCAGTTCTGTTTCCCCGGCATAACCGACCATTTTTAATTTCTGAATTGCATCGACCCCGTTGGAGACCAGTTCCCGGAAAAAGACTTCGTGATCTGAATAGAGGGACTTTTTGATGATGGGAAAGATATTTTGGGTGTGAATGGTGATGGTTCCTTGTTCCCGCATGGTTGCCCAACCTGTTCTCGCGACCACGAAATTGTCAATTAGCCCAGTATTATTCTACTGTATCTCCTAAGTGGTGGCACTTGGCAGTGGCGAAGGTGGCAGCGGTACAGGTGTGGATTTCTGGACGGGTGCAGGGGGTGGGTTATCGCATGGCGACCCGGCAGCAGGCGTTGGCGCTGGGGGTGGACGGCTGGGTGCAGAATTTGCCGGATGGGCGGGTGTGGGCGGTGTTGGCCGGGGAGGAAAAAGCAGTACAAAAGCTGGTGGATTGGTGTCGCCAAGGCCCGCCCCTGGCGCAGGTGACGGAGGTAGTGGTCGCTCCCTATCCCGACCCGGTGGGTAAGGGTTTTGAGATTCGTTAGCAGGGCAAGGGGAGCGTTCTTGCCGGCAGGGGGCAGATTCTGGTAGCCTAAATGACTAAATCCTTTGCGGGAGTGAAGCCCTTGCCACGTCGCTATCTGTTTACCTCGGAGTCGGTCACTGAAGGTCACCCGGATAAAATTTGTGACCAAATTTCGGACACGATTGTGGATGAATTGCTCACCCAGGACCCCCAAAGCCGGGTCGCGGCAGAGGTGGTGGTTAAGAATAATGACTTGTTTATCCTGGGGGAATTGAAAACCGAGGCGGCAGTCAGCGATGCCTACTATGAGGATTTGGCCAAGCGCAAAATTGCAGAAATTGGCTACACCAACCCGGACTATGGGTTTTGTAGCGACCAATGCCGGGTGCAGGTGTTTTTGGATGTGCAGTCCCCGGAAATTGCTCAAGGTGTCAACCAAGCCCTAGAACATCGCTACGATGGCAGTTTGGACCCCTTGGACCGCACGGGGGCAGGGGATCAGGGCTTGATGTTTGGATTTGCCTGTGATGAAACGCCGGAGTTGATGCCTTTGCCGATTGCCCTGGCCCATCGCTTGGCGCGGCGCTTGGCCCAGGTACGCAAGTTGGGGACGCTGCCCTATCTCCGCCCGGACGGCAAAACCCAGGTGACGGTGATTTACGAGGACTTTGAGCCGGTGGGGATTGATACGATTTTGATTTCTACCCAGCATGACCCCACGATTGACGGCTATACCAGCAACGAGGCGGTGCAGGCCAAGATTAAAAGTGACCTGTGGGAAGTGGTGGTTTTGCCGGTGTTTGCGCAGGAGCGGGTGCGTCCGGATGCCCACACCAAGTTTTTGGTCAATCCGACGGGGCAGTTTGTCACCGGCGGCCCCTGTGGGGATTCGGGGTTGACGGGGCGGAAGATTATTGTGGATACCTACGGGGGCTATGCCCGGCATGGGGGGGGAGCGTTTTCCGGTAAAGACCCGACCAAGGTGGACCGGTCGGCGGCCTACGGCTGTCGGTTTGCGGCCAAAAATATCGTGGCAGCGGGGTTGGCGCGGCGTTGTGAGGTGCAGTTGAGCTATGCCATTGGCAAGGCCCGCCCGGTGAGTATTTTGGTGGAAACCTTTGGCACAAGTCGGGTGCCGGAGGAGGTGCTCTTGGATTTGATCCAAACCTATGTGGAACTGCGGCCAGCAGGCCTGATCCAGCAATTTAATCTCTGTCACCTGCCCCGCTTGCGGGGTGGACGGTTTTACCAGGATGTGGCGACCTATGGTCATTTCGGGCGGCTGGATTTGGATTTGCCCTGGGAACATACGGAACTGAGCGCCCAATTTCGGGAGGCGGCGCTGTCGGCACGGGTGTCCTAGGGGCTGCTTGTGCGGTTGGGGCAGTAGGGCGCTCCTTCACCTCAAAAACGCGCAAAAAACTAAGTGGGGTCATCCCTTGGTGGTTGGGAACCAAAGGTTGCCCTATCCTAAAAAACAGGCTGGTATCCAGGGCAAGGTATGGGGGCGCATTGGCAGGATGGTTATGTGACCGAAATTCCCTATACGCCAGGGTTTTATCACCATCTCAGTCCTGCCAATTTGATCCTCTGTCTGCTGGCAAAACAGGTGAAATTTCCCTCCATTCATCGGCCGTTTACCTACTGTGAATTGGCCTGTGGTCAGGGGTTAACCACCAATTTATTGGCGGCGGCCTATCCGCAAGGGGAATTTTATGCCACCGATTTCAATCCCACCCATATCTACCAAGCGCGGGACCTCGCACAGGCAGCCGGTTTGACCAACGTCACCTTCAGCGATCAAAGTTTTCAAGAGTATTTAGGAGCGGACTTACCTGCGTTTGATTTCATCAGTTTGCACGGCATTTATAGCTGGATTAGTCCTGAAAATCGTCGGGCGATCCAAGCCTTTATCAAAAAACACCTAAAGGTGGGGGGTGTGGTCTATGTCTCCTACAACACCCTGCCCGGTTGGGGGGTCATGGCACCCGTGCAAAAATTAATCCGGTTTTATGGGAGTCGCACCCAAGGGGTGGCGGTAGAACGTCTAAAAAGTGCTTGGGAATTGCTGGAATTGTTAAAAACTAACCAAGCTCTGTATTTTCAACATCCCTGGCTGGTCAGTCGTTTGGAGCAATTAAAAACCCAGGATGTGCATTATTTAGTGCATGAATTTTTTAATGAACATTGGCATCCTTTATACGTGGATGAAGTAATGGCGGACATGGCTAATGCCAAGTTGACCTACGTGGGTTCGGCGCACTTGCTCGATCATGTGGATGCGTTCCATTTGCCCCCGGCAGCCATCGACCATTTGGCTACCCTCAGCGACCCCGTTTTGCGGGAGTTGGTGCGGGATTTTTACCTGAATGCCCAGTTTCGCCGGGATGTGTATGTCCGCGGGCCGGTCGGGATGCCTGGCGAAACCCAAGCTCAGATATTACAAAATATGGCCTTTGTCTTGACGGTTTTGCCCCCTCTGGTGAAGTTAGAACATCAAACGACGGCAGGGCAGGTGCAGTTGCAGGCGAATTTGTACCAGCCGGTGGTGGATGATTTGGCGCAAGGGCCGGTGACGGTGGCGGAATTGGCCGCGCGGTTGGCTCCCCAGGGGATCACGTTGCCGCAGATTGGCCAGGCGTTGATTGTCCTGATGGGGTTGGGGTATGCCCATCTGGTGGTGGGCGAGGGCGGGTTGTTGACGACAGAGCGGTTTAACCGGGTGGTTGTGGAACGGGCGGAACTGGCGGGGGATGTGCAGTTTTTGGCCAGTCCGGTGATTGGCAATGGGGTGAAGGTCTCCCATTTGGAGTTGTTGTTTCTGTTGGCAGAGCAACGGCGGCAACCCCTGGTGGAGTTTGTCTGGCAGATGCTTTCCCGGCGGGGCCTGCAATTGACCCACGAGGGCCGGGTGTTGGCTACCCCGGAGGCGACCTTGGCGTTTTTGCGGGAACAGGCGGTGCAGTTTGAACTGCAAGGCAAACCCCTGCTCCAACGGTTGGGGATTGGATAGGTCGGGGGCTAGGCGCGGTATTCCCCCATTAGGCGCAGAATTGGTTCTGTGTTGGAAGGGCGCAGACTGAACCAGGCGTTGGGGGTGCTGAGTTTGATGCCATCGGTTGTGTTCACGGTGACCTGACCCGGGTCAAACCGTTCCCAGAGGTGGGCCAGTTCGGGGTGGTGGGCTTGGATGGTGTGGGTTCCGGGGCAGTGCAGGGTCAAGGTGTCGCCTGCCCATGCCAGGGTGAGCTGCGCTTCGGGGTGGCCAAGATGGATGTGATGGTTCTGCAGGGTGATCGGTGGTACTTCTTGTTGCCAACGGCGCAAGAGGGTGCGCACGTAGGCCCCTAGGTCGCTTGCCAACGCCACTTTGCATTTCACCCGGCGCCAAGGGGGAATTTCTTGCACCAGGGCAGAAAGAGAACATCCGGTGGTCGCCAGGAGGCTGAGGATCAATCCCATCGCCGCCATGCCGTCTCGCGCCAGATGTACCTGGGGAACGATAATGCCGCCACTGCCTTCCCCTCCCAAAATCGCCTGATGGGCCTGTACCCCCGCCACCACATGCATTTCCCCAACCGCCGTGCGGACGATGTTCACCCCCGGATAGGCCGTTTCCAGGGCGTGGGTCGTGACCGCATTCACCACCAACGTCCCGTTGGGATGGCGGCTCAACCGCTCGCGGGCACACAACACCACCGTATGTTCCTCGTTGACCGCTTCCCCCCGCTCGTCCACCAACACCAACCGGTCCCCGTCCGGGTCGGCGGCAACCCCCAGGTCACAGTGCGCCACCCGCACCAGGTGTTGTAGGGTTGCAAGATGGGCAGGCAGGGGTTCTGGGTCCCGGCTGAAATACCCATGCAGTTCTGTATGACAGGCCACCACCTCGCACCCCAACGCCGCCAAAAATTCCTGCCACAGCACTGCCCCACTATTGCAAGCATCCAACGCCACCCGAAACCGCCGGGCTTGGATCGCCGCTGTGGGTAAAATGCGCAATACCGCCTGCTGATGGGCGGCAAACGCATGGGGAGCCGTCACCACTGCAGGCACCTGATCCAGGGGCCATTCCGGGGCGTGCAATTCCCGGCGACAGGTTTCCAGGGCCTCCCAATCCGCCGCCGCGAGAAAAAAACCCTGGCAATTGAGAAACTTCAACCCATTCCACTGGGGGGGGTTATGGCTGGCGGTGACCATCACCCCGGCGTGGCAGTTGGCCTCGTGGCTGAGGGTAAACTGCACCGTGGGCGTGAGGGTCAACCCCAAATCCACTACCTGACAGCCCACACTGGCCAACCCCGCCCGCACCACATCCGCCACCATTGCCGACGAATTGCGGCCATCCCGCCCCAACACCACCGTCGGGCGGGGGTACGCTTGCTTGACCCACACCCCAAAGGCCTGGGCATAGCTGAGAATCGTCGCCGGATTCAGATTTGCCGCCTGCTGGTCAATCGTCCCCCGCAACCCGGCAATCCCCGTCTGGAGCGTCATACCGCTTCCGCATCCCGTTCGCCCGTGCGGATGCGAATTGCCCCCTCAATCGGCGAAATGAAAATCTTCCCGTCCCCAATTTCCCCCGTGCGGGCCGCCGCAATTACCTTGTCCACCACCAAGTCCACCTGGCTATCTTCCACAATGATTTCCAATTTCAATTTCTGTAAAAATTCCACCGTGTATTCCGAGCCGCGATAGCGTTCGGTTTGCCCCCGTTGGCGGCCGAATCCCCGCACTTCCGAGACCGTCATGCCCACAATCCCCGCATTGACCAGGGCGATTTTGACCTCGTCGAGCTTAAAAGGCCGGATGATTGCTTCGATCTTCTTCATAATACTCCTCAAGGGACGGAAATGAGCCTCACCCCGCTGTTTTATCATTGCTCCTCAGGGAGGACTTGTCACTCATGATACCGGATGGGGGACATATTCCCGTACTGCCCCAGGCGGTGCTGGCCTACCTGCAACCCCGACCGGGAGCGCATTTTCTCGATGCCACGGTGGGCTTGGGGGGACATAGTGAATTATTGTTACAAACGCCGGGGATTCAGTTGACCGCCATTGACCGGGATGGGGAGGCCCTAGCCCTGGCGCAGCGGCGTTTGCAGGGGTATCCGGTGACCTGGTGGCAGGGAAATTTCTGCGAGTATCCGGGGGGGGAATTTGACGGCATTCTCGCGGATTTGGGGGTGAGTTCCCTGCATTTGGATACGCCCGCGCGGGGGTTTAGTTTTCGCCATGCCGGGCCTTTGGATATGCGCATGGACCAGCGGCAATCCCTGACGGCGGCCACCCTGGTCAACCACAGCAGTGAAGCGGAATTGGTGGCCCTACTCAGCCGCTATGGGGAAGTCCCCTTTGCCCGCCGCATTGCCCGGCGGCTGGTGCAAAACCGTCCGTTTCACGACACATTGACTTTGGCAGAAACCATTCGGCAGGCGGTGCCACCCCCGGTGCGCTATGGACGGAAACATCCGGCAACCCAGGTCTTTCAAGCCCTACGGGTGGCGGTCAATGGGGAGTTAGAGAGTTTAGAACGGTTTTTGCAACGGGCACCTGATTGGCTCAAACCGGGGGGGCGCTTGGTGGTCATCAGCTTTCACAGTCTGGAAGACCGGCTGGTGAAGTGGGCATTCCGGCAGGAGGCACGGCTGGAACTGTTGACCCCCAAACCCATTACCCCCACTGCCACCGAACAGGCCCACAATCCCCGTTCCCGCTCTGCCAAATTGCGCGCCGCCCGGCGACGGTAACCGCACGTTTTATAATGGGCAAATCGGAGGTCCTGTTGGGTACACCGTATGACCACGTTCGCCTGTGAATACCGCCCAGGGCTAGAGGGGGTGCCGGTCACCCAGTCCAGCATCAGTTATGTGGACGGTCAACAGGGCATTTTGGAATATCGGGGGATTCCCATTCAAGAATTGGCGGCCAAAAGCAATTTTTTAGAGGTGGCCTACCTGCTCATTTGGGGGGTATTGCCCACAGCGAGTGAATTGCAGGCGTTTGAACACGAAATTACCTACCACCGGCGGATCAAATATCGCATCCGGGACATGATGAAATGTTTTCCCGAAAGCGGCCACCCGATGGATGCGCTCCAGGCCTCAGCAGCAGCGTTGGGGCTGTTTTACTCCCGGCGGGCCTTGGATGACCCCCAGTATATCCGGGCGGCGGTGGTGCGTTTGTTGGCAAAAATCCCCACGATGGTGGCGGCGTTTCAACACATCCGCAAGGGCAACGACCCGGTGCAACCGCGGGACGACCAAAACTATGCCGCCAATTTCCTCTACATGTTGCGGGAACAGGTACCCCATCCTTTGGAAGCGCGGGTGTTGGATGTGTGTTTGACCCTGCATGCCGAACATACGATCAACGCCTCCACCTTTGCGGCGATGGTGACCGCCTCCACCCTGACCGACCCCTATGGCGTGGTGGCTTCGGCAGTGGGAACTCTGGCCGGGCCGTTGCACGGGGGGGCCAATGAGGATGTGATGCAAATGATCGAACAAATCGGCTCGGTGGACCGGGTAGAACCCTACATTGACCGATTGCTGGCCGAAAAAGCCCGCATTCCTGGGTTTGGGCATCGGGTGTACAAGGTCAAAGACCCCCGCGCCATCATCCTGCAAAATCTCGCCAAGGAATTGTTTGCGGAATTTGGCGCCGACACCTACTACGACATTGCCCTGGAAATTGAGCGGGTGGTGGTGGACCGTCTGGGACACAAGGGCATTTATCCCAATGTAGATTTCTACTCCGGTTTGGTCTATCGCAAATTGGGGATTCCCAACGATTTATTTACCCCCGTATTTGCCATGGCGCGGGTGGCCGGTTGGCTGGCGCACTGGAAGGAACAATTGAACCAAAATCGCATCTTCCGCCCCACGCAAATTTACGTCGGTGCCCACAATTTGCCCTACATTGCCATCGAAGATCGGGGCTAGCCAGGGATTAAAAATCAATGCCATCCGGGGTGCGGGGAAAAGGGATCACATCCCGGATGTTGCCCAGACCCGTCATCAGTTGGATCAACCGCTCAAACCCCAACCCAAAACCCGCATGGGGGACGCTCCCATACCGGCGCAAATCCAAATACCACCAGTAAGCCGCCGGGTCCAACCCATGCGCGTGCAGACGTTGCCACAGGACATCATACCGTTCTTCCCGCTGCGAACCCCCAATCAATTCCCCCACCCGCGGCACCAGCACATCCATGGCCGCCACGGTTTTTTCATCCGCATTCAACCGCATGTAAAAGGCTTTGATGTCCGCTGGGTAGTCATAGATAATCACCGGTTTTTGGCACCATTCCTCCGCCAAATAGCGCTCGTGTTCCGACTGCAAATCCAACCCCCAAGCCACCGGATAGGTAAAGGTTTTACCGGATTTTTGCAATTGCGCGATGGCCTCGGTGTAACTCAACCGCACAAAGGGTTCGTGGCATATCCGTTCTGCCGTCTCTATCACCGTGTTATCTATCCGTTCCTGGAAAAATTCCAAGTCCCGGCTGGCTTTCTCCAAAACATAGCGAAATACATACTTCAAAAATTCTTCCGCCAAATCCATATCCCCCGCCAAATCACAAAAGGCCATCTCCGGCTCGACCATCCAAAACTCGGCCAAATGCCGCGACGTATTGGAATTTTCTGCCCGAAACGTAGGGCCAAAGGTATAGACTTTGCTAAGAGCCAGGGCCATAATTTCCGCCTCCAATTGGCCGCTGACCGTAAGATAAGCAGGCCGCCCAAAAAAATCCTGACGAAAATCCACCTCCCCCTGTTCGTTGCGGGGGATGGTCTGGGGCTGGCGCAAATCAAAATGGGTAACCGCAAACAACTCCCCGGCCCCCTCACAATCGCTGGCGGTCAAAATCGGGGTATGCACCCACACAAACCCCCGCTCTTGAAAAAACTGATGAATCGCCATGGCACAGTGATTCCGCAGCCGCATCACCGCCCCAAAGGTGTTGGTCCGGGGGCGCAAATGGGCAATGGTGCGCAAAAACTCGAAGGAATGCCGCTTTTTTTGCAACGGGTAGCTTTCTGGGTCCGCATGGCCGTACACGATGAGGTGTTCTGCCTGCAACTCCACCCGTTGCCCTTTGGCTGGGGAGGCCACCAACAGCCCCCGCACCCCAACTGCTGCCCCGGTGTGCAATTCGACCGCCACAGGATACAGGGGTGAGGTTTTGGGCACCAGCACCTGCAAATTGGCTAGGCAACTGCCGTCGTTGACTTCCAAAAAGCACAAGTCCTTCATTTCCCGCCGGGTGCGCACCCAGCCTTGCACCAGCACCGGCGTATCCGGGGGTGTTCGGTCGAGGAGTTCCTGAATGGGGGTCGCCTGCATGACCTAAAACTGGATCAACACATCCGCTACCCGCCCCTGACGGGCCACCGTTAACACCATCGCCCGGGGCTGCCGTTCCAAAATGGCACGCAGGGTCGCCGGGTTGTCGAGGGGACGACCGTTGACCGCCAACAGACGGTCCCCAGGCCGCAAGCCAATCCACTGGGCCAGGGAATTGGGTTCTACTTCCCGAATGGTCAGGGTTTCCGGGTCCAGCCATACCCCTAGCTGCACCCCCTCCCCCCGCTTGGCAAGAGGTGGATTGGGGTTGTTCCGGTTCTGGGCGATAAATTCCCGCGCCTGGAGTACGCTGGTGGCAAAGCCAATGCCAATGTTGCCGCCCAGCGGGCCGGGGCTGAGAATGGCGCGGTTGACCCCAATCAACTCCCCCCGCGAATTCAGCAGCGGGCCGCCCGAATTGCCAGGGTTGATGGCCGCATCGGTTTGGAGATCGCCGTTGGGGGCAATACGGCTGAGAATGCCGGTAGTGTAGGTACCTGCCAGCCCAAAGGGACTGCCAATCGCAAAGACCCGTTGCCCGACCTGAATCCCCTCCCGATCCGCCAAAGGCAGGGTAGGCAAACGCCCTTTCACATTCTCTAGGCGCACCAGGGCCAAGTCCCGCTGCCGGTCCGTGGCAATCACCCAACCCGTGTAACGTTCCCCCTTTTGGGTGACCACCTGCACCTGGGCAAACCCCCGCACCACGTGTTCCCCGGTTAGTACCAGACCGTCCGGGCTGATGATGCTCCCGGAACCGTTGTGATTCCCCGCACGAATCGTCACGACCGCCGGGCTGGCCTTGCGGTACACCTGGATGCTGACCTGCTCATCGCCCCCAAACCGGGTCTGCGCCCCTGCAGGAACTGCCCACAACACCGGCGCTGCACCGACTAAAGCGGCACTGACAATCGGCAACCATAGCGCTGAGGCACGCATAACGTCGGCAACCGAGGTTGACGTATTTTCTAGTTTAGACGCAGATGCACGCGCCAGGTTGCCCCCAGGGTCAGGGACGCACCCGCACCGGCGTTCCCACTTCCACCAGGTCGAACAATTCGGCAATATCCCTGGGGTACATCCGCACGCAGCCATGACTGACCGCCCGGCCAATGGTTTCCGGGTAGGGCGTGCCGTGAAACCCAATTGCATCCACCCCATCGCTCCAAAACCCGATCCAATGCCGACCCAGCGGGTTGCGGGGGTGTCGCGCCGGAATCTGCTGCCCGCTGGTAAAACTCTGCCAAACCGGGTCTTTCACCTTGACTTCCACCACAAAATCCCCCTGGGGCGTTTCCCAGCCGGGTTTGCCCACCGCGACCGGATAACTGCGAATCACCCGGTTGTCCTGCCAGACCCGCAGCCGCCGCTGGCTCAGACGCAATTCCAACCAGACGTGGGCCTGGACAGGGGCCAGCCCCAGCCACCACAAAAAGAGCGTCCAACCCGTTATGGCGCGCCAGTCCATCTGTCAGAATAGAAACGGTACGCTCAACCCCGATTATGGAACAGGACAATCTCCTGCGGCAATTGCTGCTATTGGGCATCGGCACCACCGCGCTGGTGGTGGACAAGGTACGGGAAGTGGGAGACGAATGGGTGCAAAACGGCCGCCTGCGCCCCGAACAAGCAACCGCCCTGATCAACGAGTTGGTAGGACGCCTGGGGCAAAGCAACTCCTGGGAAGCCCAAGCCCGCCGCCAAATGCGCGACCTCCTGCGGGAACTGGGACTCGCTAGCCAAACCGAGGTGGACGAACTGCGGGGACGGATTGACCGCCTCGAACGGCAGGTGCGGGATTTGGAAAACCGCCTCTGGCAATAGCCCGCCACCCTTTTTAGCAAGCCGCCGCCAGCGCTGCGGCCGTGTTGGGAACAAGCTGGTGCACCACTTCCAACACCCGCTCCGGCACCGGCGGTTTGGCCATGAAATCGTTGGCCCCGCACAATTTTGCCCGCACCCGGTCAATCACCCCGCCTTGCCCGGTGAGGATCACAATCGGCGTGTTCTGGAACGCGGCACTTTTGCGCAAAAACGTACACACCTCATAGCCATTGGTCTCCGGCATCACCAAATCCAAAAAGATCAGCACCGGTTTCTTTTGCAACAGCACCGACACCGAACGCAGGGGGTCCGTCACGCTCAGCACCTCATAGCCCACCGGCTCCAAAATGTGCCGCAACGCCTGCGCCACCAGGGGACTGTCATCCACACAGGCGATCACCGGACGCTGGGCAGGCACAGGCTTGGGCACCGCCTGCAGCACCGGCACCGGTAAATCGGGCACCTCCCGGAGAATCACCACCCCCTCTTCGATCAACGGGCGCAGCGAACCCGCCACCTGCTCCACCGGACGCCCCACCCGCTGGGCAATGTCCCAAAACGTCGCCTGCCCATCCACCACCTGGGTCAAATGCTGATAGGCCGCCGGCGACACCAAATTTTTCAACTTGCCCGGACGGTCAATCACCGGCACCCGCTCTAGCCCAATGGGCACCAAATGCTGCCACTGCTGCACCTGCGCCACCACCGTCTGCCACCAGTAATCCACCTGCACCAACATCCACCGCTGGGGGAGCTTTTGCCCGGCCTGCCACTGCATCTGCGGGGCCGGCGTCCCCTCCCGCGCCCAGGTCATCAAACATTCCAAAAGCGTGGCCTCCGACCAAGCCTCGGCAAACGCCTGCGCCTGCTCCTTGCTCACCTGCCCCTGGACAACCCCCTGCGCCACCAACGCATACTCCCAGGGCAACTCCGCCGGGACCCGTTGGGGTTGAGGACTGTACCCTGGACAGCATTGGGGCAACAACCGCCGCCACCGCCGCACCGGATGCACCCCGCCTGTGGCATACACCAACCGCCCCATAAATAAATAAAACTGCCAACGATGCGCCCCCAACTGCACCACCAGACACCCCGTTTCCTGATGCTGCTTCACCCACAGCAATTTGTTCCCTAACGTGTTCCAAATCGCCCCTTGCGTCATCCCAGTCCCCCTTCCAAAAGTTACAAATCGGTTACAGACACAGGAATTTTTTTATCTTTTTCTATTTAACAAATAAACAATCGTCCTCACCACGGTGCAAGCACCGAATCTCCGTAAAAACCGCTTCCCCAAACCTACGGAATGGCTCGCTGCGTATGGCAGGAAATTGGCAACCTCAAATTCCGGTCTTGCCCCAATTCCATCGTTTTTTACAGGCTGATAGAATTAATACAAAGTCTATACGTATTTTCCCAAGCAGCAGGTAGGAAACAATTAGAATTTCTTCATAAAAACGTAGTATTACTTCAAACATCCGTAAACTTGCCAGGACAGGGGTGGTGGTGCCGGGGACCACATCGCAATCGGCCAGAATCTGCTAGGGTAATGGAAGCGAGCCATTGCGCCCACGAGTGACCATGCTGGAGATGGGCATTACGGAGCCGGACGAGCTGTTGCGGCATTATCAAAAAGGCAGGCGGGACTTTGGCCGGATCGATCTAAGCGAAGCCGTGCTGATCCACATGGACCTAAGCGGCGTGAATTTGCAAGGGAGCAATTTGGTCTGGAGCAATGCCAGCGGGGCGATTTTGCGGGGGGCGGATTTCAGTTTAAGCAATTGTACGAAGGTCAAGCTCATTCAGGCGGATTTGCGCGAGGCGAACTTGAGCGGGGCGAATTTGAGCGGCGCGGATTTGAGTTGGGCGAATCTGAGTGGGGCCAATTTGAGTGGGGCGGATTTGAGCGAGGCGATTTTGAATGCGCCGGTGTTGGATGGTTGCAACCTCAGCCGGGTGAATTTGCGGGGGGCGCACCTGCGGGGGATCAATCTGCAGGGGGCGGATTTGAGCGGGGCGGATTTGAGCGGCTGCAACCTCAAGGAGGCGCTGTTGGCCCAGGCGAGTATGACGCGGGTGCTGTTGAGCGACGCCAACCTGAGTGGGGCCAATTTGACGGAAGCGAATTTGACCCGTGCTTGCCTGATGCGCGTCAATTTGTTGCGGGCGGATTTGCGGGGGATCATCCTCAATGCCGCCAACACGATCCGCCGGGAGACCATCAGCGGGGCGACCCTAAACCATGCCATTTTTATCGGGGCCTGTCTGCAGGGGGCCGACCTGAGCGGGGCCAACCTGAGTCAGGCCAACCTGAGCGGGGCTTGTTTGGAGGGGGCCAACCTGGCCGGGGCCAATTTAACCCAGGTGAATCTCACGGGCGCTGACCTGAGCGGGGCCGATTTAACCAGGGCGGATTTGGGGCGGGCGATGCTGGTGGGGGTGGACCTGAGTGGGGCCAAGATGCCGGATGGTTCGATTCGCGCTTAGGGGATCACGGCGTCAGCAGGTGATAAGCTAGAAGATGCCCTGAATTGCTGTGAACCTATGGAACTCACCTTACTCCTGGCGAAACTTCCGGAAGCCTACGCCGTTTTTGACCCCCTGGTGGACATCCTGCCGGTGATTCCGGTTTTGTTTCTCCTGTTGGCGTTTGTCTGGCAGGCTGCCGTGGGCTTCCGTTGATACCCACCTAACCCAGGAACTTGGGTCCCAACTCCAGGTGCGGGGCATAGACGGCCATTTCTCCCAGTTCGTTTTCAATTTCCAGGAGCCGGTTGTACTTGGCGACCCGTTCGCTGCGGCAGAGGGAACCGGTTTTGATTTGCCCTGCGTTGGTGGCGACGGCCAGGTCGGCAATGGTGGTATCTTCGGTTTCCCCGGAGCGATGGCTGATGATGGAGCGGTAGCCCCGGCGGGTGGCCAGGTTGATGGTTTGTAAGGTTTCCGTTACGGTGCCGATTTGGTTGAGTTTGATCAAAATGGCGTTGGCCACTCCCAGGTCAATGCCTTTTTGCAGGCGGGTGCGGTTGGTGACAAATAAATCATCTCCTACCAATTGAATCTTTTGGCCGAGATTTTGGGTGTGGATGCGCCAGTGCTCCCAGTCCTCTTCCGCCAGTCCATCTTCAATAGAAACAATGGGGTAACTGTGGGCCAATTCTTCCAGGTAGGCCAGCAATTCTTGCGGGGTGTGGGCTTGGCCATCGTAGGTATATTGCCCGTTTTGGTAGAATTCGCTGGCGGCCACATCCAGGGCAATGGCGATTTGTTCGCCGGGTTTGTAGCCGGCGCGTTCAATGGCTTGCACCAGCAATTCCAGGGCTTCCCGATTGGAATGCAAATCGGGGGCAAAGCCGCCTTCATCTCCCACATTGGTATTGAGTTTTTTCTCCTTTAAGACCTTTTTTAAGGTGGCAAAAACTTCCGCACCCCAGCGCAGGGCTTCCCGGAAACTGGCTGCCCCCACCGGCACAATCATAAATTCTTGAATGTCCACATTGTTGTCGGCGTGGACCCCACCGTTGAGGACATTCATCAGGGGGACGGGCAGGACGCTACTCATAGGGCCGCCCAGATAGCGATAGAGGGGTAAGCCCAGGGCATTGGCTGCCGCTTTGGCTACCGCCATGGAGACGCCGAGAATGGCATTGGCGCCCAGATGGCTTTTGTTGGGGGTGCCATCGAGGTCAATCAGGGCCTGGTCAATTGCCTGCTGGTCCGTCGCGTCCCAATCCAGTAATTCCGGTTCAATCACATCCATCACGTTGGCGACGGCTTTGAGAACGCCCGCGCCGCCGTAGCGTTGGGGGTCGCCATCGCGCAATTCATGGGCTTCAAACGTCCCGGTGGAGGCGCCGCTGGGCACCATTGCCACCCCCACATCCCCATCGGCCAAATCCACCCGCACAGCAAGGGTAGGCCGTCCCCGGGAGTCCAGCACTTCCCAAGCGCGAATGCTATCAATCGTGGTCGTGACCAGGGCAGACATACGCATTTCTCCAAGCTCCATTTGCATCCTAGGGGGAGTCGGCCCAATTTGCCGGGAACTTCACCAAATCTCAAGCATCCTCAGGCTAAGATAAACCTAGCGGGATGTAGCGCAGCTTGGTAGCGCATCTGCTTTGGGAGCAGAGGGCCGCAGGTTCAAATCCTGTCATCCCGATAGCCGATGGCTGGGGTGGAAACAGAACTGCCTCAAGAGTGGCAAAGGTTCAATGCTGCGTGGACACATGGGGATAGCTTGGTAGCTCCGTACTGCGGGGCGGAAAAGCCGAGAGCGACTCTAGGTTTGTAAATATGTTGTTAGGTGAGGTGCTCCTAGACAGGCAGCGGTGACAGACCCAAACAGTGGCAAATGTTTAGGAGATGCCCATGTCTTAACCAACCTGCTCTAATTCTCATTCATAAGAAAAATTTTTTCATTGAGTGTTTTGCCGGACTTGAATTTATAAACTTTTATTGCAGAGTTCAAGATTACGGCCTTTTTCCGTAAATCCAGACTGTAACCCATGCCGATTTCTCTCCTCAATTCCTACTTCTCCTCTATCCTCATTTCACACAATGTTAAATTTTTATTAAAAATGATTATAAATTCCCCTTGCAATCACATACCCAAGGCAATCATCAACGGCCACAGAATCAAGCCCACCAAAGCCAATTCTGCTAGGACAATAGCGCCACCAAAACACAAAAGCGCCCGCACCCAAGGCAATTGATGTTCCTGCGCCATTGACCGCACCAAATTGGCCACCACCCACAGATTAATTCCCAAAGAAAAAACCAATCCCAAACGGGGAGAAATTTTCAAGGCACTATTAGCCGCTCCGGTGAGCATCAACGGCCACAAACTCTGCGCTACTGCCGCCAACGTATCGGTCGCAGAACCAATGCCACCCAACAACTGCGCCAGCACGTGTAGCGCCGCTGACAGCCAAAACCAGCCCACCCCACCGCCTAAAAGAAATAGGAAAAACCAGCCCAACCAGCCAGCAGCACCGCTGTTGGTAAAACCGGCGGCATTAAAAGACAGAACGGTCAAGACTAACAAAATACTGACAATTGCCACCGGCATTGGGGGGCGACCCAGACCAGGGCGAAACCAACTGTTGTACAGGCCATCCAGGAGCATCATGGGGACTACTCCATCAGGGCAAGGGGGATTTTATTCCAGTACGTGAGGCGGTGCAGGCGTTGTTCTGGGAACCATTGGTCAAGGCTGAAACTGAATAATTGTTGAAACGATTCCCGCCAATCTGGAGTTAAATAATTGCGAATTACAGGTTCCGTTTTCCGTCCGGTTAATTCTTTCACTTTGTCCACCGCATCGTAATAATTCCCCAGAGAATCAACCAATTTGGTCTCCAAGGCAGCCGCACCGGTTAAAATCCGTCCATCGGCAACCTCTTGTAGCTCTTGGCGCGTTATTTTACCCTGACGACCTTGCAAAATCGCTTCAAAAAACTGTTGATAGGATTGATTCACAAAAGACTTGAGTAACTCGATTTCCCCCGGCGTGATCTGGCGATAGATGGAAGCAATATCCTTGAATTTGCCACTTTTAATCGTTGTTGTTTGCACCCCCACCTTCTTGAATAAATCCGTAAGATTTTGTACCTGCACAATTACCCCAATTGAACCGGTGAGCGTGGCAGGATTTGCCACAATATGGTCAGCAGCCGCCGCGACGTAATACCCCCCCGACGCCGCCACATCGGCCATCGCAGCCACAATTTTCACCTTGCCCTTTCGACGCACCCGCATCAATTCCGTAAAAATCGCCTGGGCCGCCGCAGCAGAACCTCCAGGGCTATTGATGTTGAGCAAAATGGCCTTCACCCCATCCCGTTCGGCACGGCGCACTGCGCGGATGATGGCCTGCGCCCCAACCACAGTGCCACCCCCCAAAGGACTGCTTTCCCCAGCAAAAGTAATCACACCGCTAATGGGAATCAATGCCACATCTGCCGTAGCGCTGCTGACGCTTGCCACCGGGTCAGGACGTGGTGCCGGAACCCCCCCCAACCAGTTGCCGAGAGCCGCCATCAAGCAAACGACAATCAGAGCCAGGGCAATCAGGCGGTCTTGACGCAGCATGAACCTACCCAAGCATCAGCACCTTGATCTTAAATCAGTGGAGTCGGTCGTGGTTAAGACTGCAGACTAGCGGGACGAACTTTGATTGGCCAATGCCGCCAAACGCTCCTGTTGGTCTTTAATAATACAGGCTTGAATCAGGGGATCAATATCCCCCTCCAGCACTTCCGCCAGGGGGAAATTTTGGTTCAAACGGTGATCCGTCACGCGATTATCTTTGTAGTTATAAGTGCGAATTTTTTCTGAACGGGCCCCCGTTCCCACTTGCGAACGCCGCAGAGAACTCACCGACTCTTGCTGCTCTTGCAGTTGCATGTCGTAGAGTTTTGCCCGCAACAATTGCAACGCCCGCTCCTTATTTTTTAGCTGCGTGCGTTCTTCTTGGCAGTGAATATGAATGCCCGTCGGTTTGTGAAATAAATGCACCGCTGTTTCTACCTTGTTCACGTTTTGCCCCCCGGCTCCCCCCGAACGCGCAGTGGTGATTTCAATATCGTTGGGGTCGATCTCCACCGTCACCTCGTCCACTTCCGGCATCACCGCCACCGTCGCCGTTGAGGTATGTACCCGCCCGGACGCTTCCGTCACCGGCACCCGTTGCACCCGATGGGTCCCCGCTTCAAACTTCAGTTTGCTGTACACCCGGTCGCCTTCGATTTCGAGCACCACTTCCTTGAACCCACCAGACTCCGCCGGGGACTCGCTGACCAAGCGCACCCGCCAGTTTTGCCGTTCTGCATAACGGCTGTACATCCGCATTAAATCCCCCGCCCAGATACTCGCTTCATCGCCACCTGCCCCAGCGCGAATCTCCAGCATGATATTTTTATCGTCGTTAGGGTCTTGGGGCAGAATGAGAATTTTGAGCTCCTGTTCCAACCGGGCCAGCCGCTCCGTGAGGGTCGCCACCTCCTGTTGCACCATTTTTTGAAATTCCGGGTCTTTCGCCGCCTCTTTCGCCAGCTGCTGCGTCTCAAACAACTCCTGCTGTACCCTTTTCCATTCCGTAAATGTATTGACGATAGCTTCCATCGCCGCCCGGGCTTTGGTGATGCGTTGCAACTCCTGAGGGTCCGTCGCTACCGCCGGGTCAGCCAACTGGCGATTCAAATCTTGATAAGTGCTTTCAATCGCTTGCAACTTTTCCAGGAGATAGGCTTCGGCCATAGGATAAAATTACCAATCGTTTCTTCCCATGATGCCATTATTTTAGCTTACAGGATGAACTGGCAACCGGCAGGTCAGATTTATCAAGACCGGTTCGCGACGGTGATCACGGGAGATGGTAGCCCAACCATCCGGGATTTAGGCACAGCAAATCAGGAATGTATGCACCATAGCGGGGGGGCCTATCAAGAAACCCAATATATCTATGGCGAAGCCATCCGAGTTGTAATAAAAACCTGTCCCAATCCCCACTTTTTAGTCGTCGGTTTAGGTTTGGGTTATATTGAAATCCTCATTGCTTGTGAGTGGTTAAGGTGCCAACCATCAGGTCATTGTCAAGTAGTGAGCTTTGAAGCAGAACGCTATTGGCGAGAGCAATTTCAATACTGGTTAGCCGGTGAACCCTCGGAAATAGGAGCCATTCAGCAACTGCGGGATGAAAAATTTATGCAAGACTATCCGGCGGAAATGCCCCAGGTGCGTCCTTGGCTCCGTCAACATTTAACTCTCGAAACAGAACTTACCTATTTACCCCGTTGGCAAAACCGCATCCACGGCATCTTATTTGACGCTTACAGTGCCAAAACCTCTCAGGAGTTATGGCAAGAAGATTATCTAATTAAACTCCTACAATACTACAGTGCCCAACAATGCTTATTTGTGACCTACGCCAGCACCGGCAGTCTCAAAAGAGCCTTAAAAGCCGCTGGTTTTCGCATTCATCAGCGTCCGGGATTTCAAGGGAAAAAAGAGTCAACCTGGGCGACCAAAAACCTATAGATGTGGCCCTATTTAACCCATTTTCTTAGCTTCCATATACAGGGAATTTGGTTTGTAAATACGCCCATCGGGTTCCGTATCCAAGTGAAAGCCAGGCCAATCATCTAAGTAGCTCTTAGTAGGGGTTTGGACGCAAATCTCGGTAAATCCTACGGCTGCGAGCAGGGCACCCAAAGAGTAACTATCGTACATCCATTGATGCACTTCGCCAGAGTTGCGAAAGCGGCTGATTGTAAGCAACTCATACTCCTGAGCAAGCAGCAAAGCCAGTAATTTCTCTTTAATTTCCGAGGGTAATCGCCCGAGCTGAGCGGGCAAGCGACGTATCCATTGTTTGGGTCGCCAAAATAAATGATATTTCAGCCTCTGCCATGAGGAATTAAATTTTTGCCCTGCGGGTCGAGGAACATTCGATGCCGTGCGAGCACGCTGGATAAGTTCTTGGATTTCTTTTCCCCCTCGCTGTAAAACGTAATCATGGGCAGGAATCTCCGGTTGTTGTAAATACTGTAGCATCATTCCCCCTGGCGTTTGCCGCACCACTTGGTCGTACAGTTCCAACATGATCCAATCGTATTTACTCCGAGCATCAGCGACACCTGAGCGAATTTCATCTAGGATATGTAGGTATTCACGAACGATATTTTCCAAATCGGGAACGACAATACGAATAATTCCCCCCGGTTTTAAGACGCGATAGCATTCATCCAGCAACCTCTTGGCCTCAGCACAGGTGAAATGCTCTAATACATGAGAATGATAAACGAGGTCAAAAGAATTCTCGCCAAAAGGGAGCTTTTTCCTCAAGTCAATAGCTAAGACGCCGGGATGACGAACGGCAAAATCTACATTCAGCCATGCTGCTGATTCGACATAGCGGTTGCCACAGCCAAGATTTAAGTATTTTGCCACAGGATACCCCTCGCTGTTACGATTTTTTAGCCATCCATTGAGCCAATCGCTCTGACAATTTCTCCAATCGCCGTCGCCAACGATAAAAGGCAGAACGTTTAGGCATACCAAACGCTCGTTGCCACATGTACTCATCTGCTAACTTATGGCACACCACAAAAGGGGGATGACGCATCGCTGCCAACTCCAAATCAGCAGTTGCTAAATTGGCATTTTTATCCTTGGGGTTCCGTGTATGAGCAGCATCGTCCCGAAACCCTAAATTACTAACCATATTCACCCGCGGTATGATGCTCAATCCTCCCTGGGACCAACAGGCAAAACTCCAGAAGTAATCCCAGGTGTCAGGATACTGGTCATAAAATGCAGCATCCAAAACTCCTTGCCAGTAGCTGGCTTCTTGGGGATTAGGGTGAATCGCTGCTAATAAATCTAATTGCTTAAATTCCGTCCAGAGTTGCGGTTGATCCTGCCAATAGCGCCACGCCCTACGCCACGTAGCCCAACCCCAAATAGGAGCATATTTAGAAAAATAATAACTATACGGGGAACAGGTTCTGCCATCGAGGAAATTATTGCCACTGATGACCCATATCCGCTCATCATCACGATAATAACGGAGTAGGATTTCACAAAAGCCAAAAAAGGTCGGCACTGGCAAACAATCATCTTCCAAAATAATGGCTTCTTCCACGTAAGAAAATGCCCAACTAATGCCGCTAGATACCCGCTGTTTACAACCTAAATTACTGTCCGCATAGTTTTTGTAAACATCACATTTCCAGTCAATATCCTCAATCAGAGCGCGCGCCTGGGCACACCGTTCTGCTTCGTCCGCATTGCGTGGCCCATCGGCGACAACAAATAGGGTTTGCGGACGAGCGTTGCGGATGCACGCCAACACTCTTTGCGTTAAATCAGGACGGCGAAAAATCAAAAAGATAACGGGTGTCGCCAAGCTCACAAAATCCTACCTCAAACAAGGAGCAAATAAAAGGAGCAAATAAATTGGTAAACCCTATGATAACTTATTAAAAGATAACTTATTAAAAAAATTTAGGCACCTGTCAAGGTTGCCTTTGAGGGGCAAATATCGCTCAATAAACATTCATGACAGCGGGGATGGCGAGCGGTACAGGTTTCTCGCCCATGATAAATCACCCGAATAGACCAATTTTCCCAATCAGGTTGGGGGAGTAATTCAATCAAATCCCGCTCAACCCGAATCGGATCACTGTGTTCGGTTAGCCCCAAGCGGTAGGACACGCGCTTGACATGGGTATCTACTGTTACCCCGGCATTGATTCCGTAGGCATGGGCCAGCACTACATTGGCCGTTTTGCGCGCCACCCCCGGCAAGGTAAGCAATTGGGACATTTCTTTGGGAACTTTACCCCCAAATTCACTCATAATTTTCCGGCAGGCACCCTGAATGTGACGGGCTTTGTTGCGGTAAAAACCGGTGGGTTTGATGAGCATTTCTAACTCGCGCAAATCAGCCGCCGCTAGCGCTGCCGCATCTGGAAACCGGGCAAACAAAGCAGGGGTCACCTGATTGACCCGCTCATCGGTACATTGCGCCGAGAGAATGGTCGCAACCAGCAATTGCACAGGTGTTTGATAGTTTAAGGTGCAGGTAGCGTCAGGATAACGCCGCTTGAGACGGACTAAGGCTTCATTGGCTCGTTGTTTCCGCGCAGCGATTCGGCGCACAATTGCCATGACCTCTGCTGAAATAAAGACTTTGGCTTTTAGTATAGCGATTTTCCTAATAAAATTCCTGCCCCAAAAACCTTCCGCTTGCGTCCTTGTCGGAACTTCCCCTGCCCTTAACCTATCGTTGATGAACCATTATCACCAGAAAACTGTCTCGCTTTATTCTCACTAGGGAGGATAGGCAACTTGTTTACAAGCCCAAATCTGTAGCGACCCGGTGGGCACAGGCAAACCCGGAAAATGCCACCGCATTGAGTCCCTGCCCAGGAAAGGTACTGTCGCCAACACAGTACAATCCCGGTACACTGGTGCGGTTGAACGGCATGAGGAGCAACCCAGGGAGGGAACGCCGGGGCATCGGGCCGTAGGTGCCATTGATGCGTCCCAAAAACCGGCGGTGTGTGCGGGGTGTGCCAATTTCCATGTAGTCCAAATCCTGATCCAACCGGGGAAACAAGGCCAACAATCGCTCAATAATTTGCCCGGCCATTGCTTCTTTGCGTTGTGCATATGCCAGCGGCGACAGACCCTCCCAATCGGCCAACCAACAGGGGGTAAATACGTGCAAAATATGATGCCCAGGGGGGGCCAAATCCGGGTCCAGGAGCGTCGGAATGGAAATAAATAAGGTTTGATAGGGTGCTTCCATTTGTGCCCAATCATCGAGAACAACATGATGACAATCGGTGTCTTTAGGAATGGCACTTTGACGCACCCCTAGATGCAAACTGAGGAAGCTGGGCGAGGGTTGATACCAGCGCCGCCAACGTTGTTCCGCAGGGGGAATATCGGTTAACAAATGACCAAAGGTATCCCAGCGGGTGGCATTGGAAATAATGCGGCGGGCGCGATAAACATCCCCAGTTGCACAGACCACCCCAACGGCTTGGCGATTTTCAACCAGAATTTGCGTCACCCGGCTTTTATAACGAATTTCCCCCCCGTATCGTTGCAAACCCGCTACTAGTTTTTGGGCAATTTGGCCGACGCCGCCTTTAGGATAATGAATCCCGCCGTAATGCCGATCCGAAAATACCATCCCCGCATTAATCATAGGGGTTTTCTCAGCGGGAACCACCGACCAAATATAGCATTCTAGGTCAATAAATTTCAGTAACTCCGGGTCACGGATGTATTTGCGGGCAATGTTCCCCACATTCCAGGGCAAATAGGCCGCCAATCCCAAACAGGCCCAGGGATTTTGGGTAAAGACCCGCCACAGATAACGCGGTTCTTCCAAGGATAAAAGTTCGATGGAATTGAGATAATTAAAAACCCGCCAACATTCATCATAAAACCCCCGGATGCCCCGCTTTTCGTGAGGAAATAGGGCACTAAGTTCAGCTAAAAATTTCTCATAATCCCGATGCACGCGCACCTGGCGTTGACCGGGCAAGTGATAATGCACCTGCACCGGGTCAGGAATGGTGGCAAGTTTTTGATCCACGGCAGCGAGGGCACGGGTCAGCAAATTGGTGGTGCCTTGGGTGCCCAGTCCAAAAATCATGGAAGCGCCCACGTCAAAACGGTAGCCCGACCGCTCAAAATAACCCGCACTCCCGCCGGGAATGAGATATTTTTCTAAGACCAAAACTTTGGCGCCCCGGCGTGCCAGTTGACTGGCGGTGACCAGCCCCCCGATACCGGCGCCGATGACAATGGCATCCCACTCGGTCACTGTGGCATTCCCCTTGACCCCGTTTTTTAGTGTACTGCGCCCCGGTGTTACCAGCAGGTTCGCACTCCTACAATAGGGGGAAATCCAAGGGAACAAGCGATGAAATTTTTGGTGGTGAAACACGTGGTGGTCGAGGGGTTGGGGGTGTTTGCCCCTTGGTGCGCCCAGGCGGGGATCGGCCTGGATTGGGTGGAATGGGAACGGGGAGATACGTTGCCCGATGCTCAGGGATACCAGGCGGTTTGGGTGATGGGGGGGCCAATGAATGTGACCGACGAGGCAGAATACCCCTGGTTGGCGCTGGAAAAGCAATGGATTCGCCAGGTGGTGGAGACCTACCAAATTCCCTACATGGGGGTGTGCCTGGGGGCGCAGTTGCTGGCCGTCGCCCTGGGAGGAACGGTCGGCGCCATGACCAAGCCGGAGGTGGGTTTGGGGCCGGTGTATTTGACGCAATTGGCCAAGCAGCATCCGCTCTTTCAGGGGGTGCCGGAGCGGTTTTTGGCGCTCCATTGGCATGGGCAGGAGGTGAAAACCTTGCCGCCCCAGGGGGTGCTTTTGGCTTCTTCAGACCACTGCCGGGTACAAGCCTACGCCGTGGGCGAGCATGCCTTTGGCATCCAATTTCATGCCGAGGTGGAAGCCCAAACCGTAGCCGACTGGAGTCAATTACCCGCCTATCGCGCAGCGCTGGAACAGGTTTTGGGGCCAGCAGGGTGTGCCGAATTAACCCAGACCGTCACCGCCCAATTGCCCAACATCACGCCCATTGCCCAACAGTTATGGGCCAATTTTTACCAGATCGTCCGACATCGCTGGGCAACTTGATTCATCAATTTGATTTCCCCCAATAATCAATAAATTCCTGGGAATAACTTTTTCACTGTTTGTTGATAGGTACGGTATTCTGGGAATTTGGCGGTTAACCATACTTCCTCTTGGGTGGCTTTGCGGTCAAAAAACCACGCCAACAGGAGTACCCCAATCCCATGCCATAAACTCATCTGCCACAGGGCATAAGCCAACGCCAGAACAATCACACCGGCGTAAATCGGATGGCGCACCCAACGATAAACACCCGTCGTTACCAAGCGGCTGTCATCGGTCGGGTAGGGCAACGGCGTTAAATTCTGTCCCAAATGCCAAATACCACCTATACCCAAACCCAATCCCACCGCTCCCAGGGCAATCACAAGCGGTAATTTGAGGCTCAAGGGTAATGTTCCTATAGGAACAACAGGGAGCAAAAGGAAAACCACACCTAAAACAGTTTGCCCAAGCACCCAGTATTCCCCCCGTTGATTGCGCCACCAATCCCCACGAAAACCCCACTTTTCTAACATCTCCATTTCCTCCCGTTTAAGTTAAACCCGTTATGAAACTGACCATAACACCTGTTATTGCCCCGATCCCCAAGCCTATCGCTGGGTGCCATTTTAGCTTGCCAATCACCAATAGGGCAACCCCAAGTAATAGCATATTGATCCCAATCCGCAGGGGTTGTTCTCCGGGAATAATGGCAGGCAATAGGTTAATCGCAGCAGACAAAACCATGCCAACCACAGCGGGGTTAACCCCTGACAAGAAGTGTTTGACGGGCTGTAAATGCCGCACCTTTTGATAATAGCGAGACAGGATAAACATCAAGATAATTGAAGGTAAAAATAAACCGATGGTGGCGACCATTGCCCCGCTCAATCCCCCAACCCGAAAACCAGCAAAAGTGGCAATCACTGCAATTGGTCCCGGCGTGAGTTGACTAATTGCCACCCCATCAATAAATTCCTGTGGCGTCAACCAGTGCAAATGGTCAATTAATAACTGTTTCAGCACCGGAATCAGGACAAAACCACCCCCAAAGAATACCAATCCTACCTTCACAAACGTTAAACCCAAGGTGAAGAAATCAACAGCCTGGGGTGGCACGACCGTGTTGGTTGCCGAGGCGATTTGGTGGGGTAAAACCTGCATGGCTAACGGTAAACCAATGACCGCTTGGGGCTGATTGACAGACTTTTTGGCGGGGGGTTTGCGGGGGGTCAATTTGAGCAGTAAACCAACCACCCCTGCTGTGCCAAGAATCAAAATGGGATTAATGCGCGTTAAACTGCCAACACAACCCGCTAAAGCTAGTCCCAAGGCAATTTTAGAGCCAATCGCCTTTTGTCCCATAGACCAAGCCGCCAGGAGAATAATGCCAATCACCACCGGCGCAATGCCGTCTAAAACCGCCTGCAAAGAGGGAATTTGATTGAATGTGAAATAGAACCACGATAGAACGATCACCGCCAGCAAAGAAGGGAGCAAAAACAGCAGACTTGCCCATAAACCGCCCCAAAACCCATGCAGCCGATAGCCAATAAATAAGGCGGCATTGACCGGAAAAGAACCTAAAATTTGACCGAGGGCGACCCCATGCAAAAACTCTTCCGTTTCCAAACACCGCCGCCGTTTGACAAACTCATCTTCCATGAGGGCAATCATGGCAATGCCCCCCCCGAAACCAATGGAACCTAATTTGAGAAATAGCCACATCATCTCGGTTAAGCTGGGCATTTTTTGCGAATAGTGCCCCTCTGGAACTGGAATGTCTGTCATGCGCTTGCCTCCGAAATATCAAAATTGCTAAGTAA
>NZ_JBRCEP010000025.1:0-40994 GCF_053491055.1 Gloeomargarita sp. | reverse complement strand
TGTAAACCAGCCCCCCTACATCCCCCCGTATACGGGGGGACAGGAGGGGGGTCTGTGGTTGGCTTGCCAACTGCAGGGCTACCGTTCGCGTCAGCGGCGCGTAGCGCTTAAGCCCGCTCCGTACCGCTTAGCGGTCGGAGCCGGGTAGTTTACATGGGCGACCATCACTCATATAGAAATCAATTTCTCCATCGGTCGCTGAAATCGCTATCTTGGCCAAGGTAACCCGCGGATCGCTGCCCAATCGCTGCTGAAATTTCTCAGAAGCGCGGGGGTCGGGTTCAAAAGCATATACTTTTGCCCTGGGAAAAAGTTCTAAAAAAAGGGCCGTGTGACTTCCATCGTTTGCCCCAATTTCTAGGATTACCGGGTCATCTTTACCCAACCATGCGACCAACTCATGCAGGTCAAAAGTCCCGCTGGTAACCGGGGTCAATTCGGGTCTGAAACGACTGGCAATTTTGAGCACGCTTCTTTTCCCCTGGTTCCAAATCCTCTTGAGATAGGGAAAACGCTTCAGCCACTTTTTCCAGCCCTTAACCTGCATCCCTGCTGCTTCCTAATCACTCAAGCCCGGCACATTCACCCGATGCCCTGCCTCCTTCAGGGTCAATTCCTGGCGCGCCAATTCCAAATCATGCTCCACCATCATCCGCACCAATTCCGGGAAACTACACCGGGGTTGCCAGCGCAATTGTTTCGCAGCTTTGGTGGCATCCCCCAGCAAATAATCCACCTCCGTCGGGCGAAAATAGCGGGGATCGATTTTCACGTATTCCCGCCAATCCAAACCCACCAACCCAAACGCCGCCTCCAAAAAATCCTGCACCGAATGGGCCTCCCCGGTAGCAATCACAAAATCATCCGGCTGCTCCTGTTGCAACATCAACCACATCGCCTCGACATAATCGCCCGCAAATCCCCAATCCCGCTTGGCCGCCAAATTGCCCAAATATAAATACTTCTGCAACCCCATTTTGATCCGCCCCAACGCCCGCGTAATTTTGCGTGTGACAAAGGTTTCCCCCCGGCGTGGACTCTCATGGTTGAACAAAATGCCATTACAAATAAACATCCCATAGGCTTCCCGGTAATTCACGCAATACCAATAGGCCGCCACCTTGGCCACCGCATAGGGACTGCGGGGATAAAACGGCGTTTTTTCGTTTTGCGGGGGCGGCGCTGCCCCGAACATTTCCGAGGAACCGGCCTGGTAAAATTTCACCCGGCGTCCCGAGGTGTTTTCGTAGTCCCGCACCGCCTCCAGCAACCGCAGCGTCCCCGTCGCCACCGTATCTGCCGTGTATTCCGGTTGGGCAAACGAGACCTTCACGTGGGATTGCGCCCCCAGGTTGTACACCTCATCCGGTTGCACCTGCTCAATAATCCGCCGCAACCCCGTCCCATCGGTCAAATCCCCGTAGTGCAAAAATAGACGCGCCTCCGGGTCGTGGGCGTCTTTGTACAAATGATCCACCCGGCTGGTATTAAATAACGACGCCCGCCGAATAATGCCATGCACCAGATAACCCTTTTGGAGCAAAAATTCTGCCAGGTAGGAACCGTCTTGGCCGGTAATCCCGGTAATCAGGGCTTTTTTCATGGGGGTTCACCACCTAATACTGGGGTACGGAAGGGTCAATTTCCCGACTCCAGGCCAAAATGCCACCCTTGACATTCATCCCCACCCGCCCCGTTTTTTCCTTGATCAAATGCAGGGCTTTTAGGGAACGCACCCCCGATTTGCAATGCACCACCAGTTCTTGATCCCCCCACATTTGCCTTAATTTCTCCAACCCTGGCCCCTGCTCCAATTCCGACAAGGGAATCAACACAGAACCGGGAATGCGCGCCACCTCGTATTCCCCCGGATTACGCACATCCACAAGGAGCGTTTTTGCCGCTTGCGTCGTCAGCCGCCGGTGCAATTCCTGCACCGTAATTTCGGGAATTTCCGCCTGCATCTGCTGCTCCTGCTGTTTTGCCTGGGTAATGCCGCAAAATTGGTCGTAATCAATCAGTTCTGTGATTACCGGACGGTGCGGATGGGGACGCAATTTTAACTCCCGAAACTGCATTTTTAGGGCATTGTAGATCAGCAAACGCCCACTGAGTGTATCTCCCAAACCGAGAATCACCTTAATCGTTTCTGTGGCTTGCAAAGAGCCGATCACGCCGCACAAAACCCCCAAGACACCCCCTTCGGCACAGGAAGGCACCGCACCCGGCGGTGGGGGTTCCGGGAATAAATCCCGATAGGTCGGCCCCCCCTGATAATTAAACACCGAAACCTGCCCTTCAAACCACAAAATGGAACCGTAAATAAACGGTTTATTTAACAACGTGCAGGCATCATTGACCAGATAGCGGGTGGGGAAATTGTCCGTGCCATCCACCACCACATCATAGTTGGCAATTATATCCAGGGCATTGCTGGCCCTTAGCTGGGTTTCATACACATCCACCTGGCAGTGGGGGTTCAACTGGGCCAGGCGTTCTTTGGCCGACTGCGCCTTGGATTGCCCCACCCAGGCCATCGTGTGAATAATCTGCCGCTGCAAGTTGGAAATGTCTACCGTATCAAAATCCACAATGCCCAAGCGACCAATGCCCGCTGCCGCCAAATAAAGCAACACCGGCGAACCCAGCCCCCCGGTGCCCACGCACAGCACCTTGGCCGCTTTTAATTTCTTTTGCCCTGCAAGCCCCACCCCCGGCAAAATCAAATGGCGCGAGTACCGCTCGTATTCGGCTTGGGTGAGCGTCACAGAGGCCGGTTCCAGGGGTTGGTGACCCGTCATGGGTAATGGCTGCTCCAATCTTTCGCCAGTGTCATCCAGACTACCACACTTGCGGCGTCTGTGGGGCAAAAGACGGCTTTAATTTCCGGGTTACCCTCAGTGCCGGGTGAGGTAGGCCAAGCCCACCAACACGCCCACCAACGCCAGCGCTGTCAGGGTGAAGTGCACCAGGGATTTGCGCCCTTGCCGGACCATGTTCCGCATGGCCAGACGGACGTAACTGGGGGGACGCGCTTGGGTCATGGGTCCTTGGGTCTGGGTAACCGCCTTTTCTAGTGTAGCCGCACCAACCGGCTCTCTTCAGAATGTTAAAAAATATGATGGGGCTGTCATTTCCGCCTATCTTCGTTACAATCTGAGGTAATTTGTGGGGTGACAACCGATGGAAACCATTGAGTTCATCATTCGCCCAGACGGGCGGGTGGAGATGCGGGTACAGGGAATTGTCGGTCAGGACTGTATCCGGGTTTCCCACCCAATCGAACAGGATTTGGGTCAGGTTGCCCAGCGGGAATGGACGGCGGAGTATTTCCAGGCCGCCCAGCCCCACTCCCAGGACATCCACATCTATCCCCATTCCTAAAGGCGGTATTCCTATGTCCCACTTCAGCACGATTCAGACCAGCCTGCGCCAGCGGGAAGCCCTGGAAGCGGCGCTTACCCGCCTCAACTATACCTACCGGGTTGGCCCTCAGCCGGTGCGGGGTTACCGGGGGCAGACCCAGATGGCCGAATTGGTCATTCCCCAGGCGAATGGCTATGACATTGGCTTTGTCTGGGATGGTCAGCAATATAACCTTGTGGCGGATTTGCAGTACTGGCAACAGCCCCTGAGTGTGGAAGGGTTTCTCAAGCAGTTGCACCAACAGTACGCCTACGCCGTAGTGCTGGCTCACAGCCAAAAACAGGGGTTCCAGGTGAGCGAATCCCAACAGTTGCCCGATGGTTCCCTGCGGTTGGTGGTGCAGCGCTGGGCAGCCTGATGGAGCGGACGGGATTCGAGCCGGAACTGGGCGGGCAATGGCGGCAACAGGCTGTCTATGTGGATGAGGCGGTCTGTATCGGCTGCAAACACTGCGCCCACGTCGCCCGCAACACGTTTTACATCGAACCGGAGTATGGCCGCTCGCGGGTGATTAACCAGGACGGCGACCCAGAGTACCTCATTCAAGAAGCCATAGATACCTGCCCGGTGGACTGCATCCACTGGGTCAGTTACAAAGATTTGCAACGCCTGGAAACCGCCCGTCAGCGCCAACGCCTCAAACCGGTGGGGTTTCCGGGGGCGACGCAACAGCCGCTTATTTAAGCTGTCGGCGTAGCACTTAAAGCCGGTTCTGACCGGGCGCTGGCGTCGCCGGGTAAATGGGTTTTGAGTTCAATCAGTTCGATTTTGTAGCCGTTGGGGTCCTCGACAAAGGCAATCACCGTTGAACCGTGTTTCATTGGCCCCGGTTCCCGTACCACCTTGCCGCCTTTTGCTTTGATTTGTTCACATGTTGTATAAATATCGTCCACACCAATGGCAATGTGCCCGAAGCCATCGCCTAGGGTGTATTCTGTGCGGCCCCAGTTGTAGGTGAGTTCGATCACGGCTTGGTTGGCTTCATCCCCGTAGCCGACAAACGCCAGGGTAAATGCACCGCCGGGGTAGTCTTGCCGCCGCAGCAATTTCATCCCCAGCACATCGCAGTAGAAGCGTAAGGAAGCTTCCAAATCGCGCACCCGCAGCATGGTGTGCAGTATCCGCATCGTGCTTGGCCCCACCACATCACCTCTATTATGACGGGTGACATCCTCCCGCCGCTGACCCTACGGGTAGAGCACGAGCCTCCTGACCTCACATTCAGGCATTCCTGTCCCACATCCCTTGTCCAGGCGGTTGCCGTTCCCCAGCCTCCCTGAGTACGCCTTACATCTAAAAGGGTAGGTGTGCCAGGAGTTGGGCCGCGCCTAAGGGTGGGGGACTGCCCGGCGAGAGCACAATACAGCGGTCTTGCGCCGTCAGCGGGGTTTGGGCAGGGGGGCGGGGCAACCGTTCGACCACCGCCAGGAGCCGCAAAATGCGATCCAAATGGCTCAAACCCTGTCCCATCCCTGTCCGTTCCTGGGGCGTGACCAGGGCGACCGGATACCCCCGCTGCAGAAGTTCGTAGGCCAGACCCGCACACAGACTCACCCCCTGTTCCAGGCGCTGGGGTTCTAGGCTGGCCGGTGCCACCGGGTAAAAATACAGCGTCAGGGCCGCGTGGTGCTGGCGTTCCAAATCCCGCAGCAAGAGCACATCCCGCCGCGCCGAGGCTTTCCAGTAAATCCGCCGGGCATCATCCCCTGGGCGAAAATCCCGCAACGCCAGAAACTCTCCCTCTCCCCCTGCCTGGGCCTGCGGACGGTTGCCCTCTCCCACCAAAGACAAAAACCGCAGATGCGGGGGTGGTGCCAGGGCAGGATAGACCAACACCGACACCGGCGCCCGGATCACCCGCACCTTGCAAAACAAATCAAAAGGGAAGCGGGTACTGATTTCATAGCCCTCAATCGTCCACCAACCCCGCCGGGGAAACGTCAGCCAGTAGGATGCCTGCACCGTCTGCCCCCGCTCCACCTTCAGAAAATAATTGGCCGGAGCCGTCATGCCCACCGGTGTCCGATCCGTAATACTGATGGAAAAACTGGGAATCCGGCGCTTGCGGTTGTGCACCCTCAAAGTGACCAGCGTTGGCGTCCCCGCAAAAATTTGCTGGGCAAACACCCGCTCCACCACCAACCCCTTCATCACCTCCTCCGACAGGACGCCGCTGGCGATCATCAAACTCAACAGCATCCCAAACAGCAGGTACAGCAGGTTGTTGCCCGTATTGAACGACCCAATACTCACCAGCACCGTCACCAACGTAAAAATCCCCCCGATCCGGGTAAAGGTAAAACGGCGCGGCAGATTGTGAAACCACTGCTGGGCATTCATGGGCGGGTCAGCATCTGAGTAGGCACCCCGATCCTAGGATAATGGGGCAGGAAGCGACCCCTTGGAAAGGAACCCCTAGAACAGACCCACAAAAGGTCAGGCACCCAGCCCCGGCCATTCCTATCTCCCCATTACCGGTAATCGGGGCTTTGGATATGACGAATGCGGGCCGCCTCCCGTATCCCATATTCCGGGCGACAAAAACGGTCCAATTGCGCTTCAAAAAAGCGGCGATTGGCCAACAAATGGCGGGGATTCGGGTCATCCAAAGGATACAAAAGCGCCTCTCGCAGGGCATGAAATACCGCCGAGGTCACGCAATACATAGAGCGCTGGAAACTAATCGCCAACTGCACCAACATATCCGCCTCCCCCCGACAGTGTCTCCGGTAGTAATCCCGCAGATAATCCGGTAAGAAATGGAACATATCTTGGGCCAACAACGTAGGGGGAATCCCCGCCGTCCCCACCGGAAATTTATCCGCATACAGCACCCCATAGTGGAAATCCTCCTGCTTATCCGGCACCATCCCCGCCTGAGCATTGTAGGACTTGGTACCCCGAAAGGGCGACGTGCGATAAAACACCGCCTCCACATAGGGCAACGCCGCCTCGTATAACCACATAAAACCCTTCGCTTTCGGAATCACTTCGTAGCATTCCCCGCGGATGTACACGTGATGGTAAATCGGCCGACCGGCAACCGCAAAAATTCCCTTCACAATAAAATTCATGGCATCTTTGACCGTCGTAATACTCCCTTCCAAATAACGGTCGTGAATTTCAAAAAATACCGGCGCCATCACCTCCCAAAACAGCCCCAAATTCGCATAGTAAGAAGCCTGACGACACTGCTCCAAAAACATCTCTGGAAACAGGCGATACAGCCCCAGCATGATGGGGTTCCCCCGGAAATAGGCCCGAATGGCCCGGTCCGCATTCTGTTTGTATTCCTCACTGTCTAAATAGGGGTCAAACTGGCCGCCCATCCCCCGATGCCAGAGCATCGCCCGCATACATTCTTCCGCAAATTCCATATTGATCCGGTCATGCCAGAGGTGATGCAACCAACGGGGCATCGGCAGCGTTTCCCCCCGGCGAATAAATTTCACAAGCTCAGGATGGGCCGTGGCTTCCCCCCGCCAAATCCGCAAATCCGCATCATCCCCCGCGTAGTGATTGTGTCGGTTCAGATATTCCTCAGAAATGAAAAACTTATGGAAGGCCAACGGATGCAAAAACACCTGCTCGGCGATATACAACAAATCCCGCCAATAAAAATCCATCGGTACCGCATAGGCATACCAAATCCCCACAATTTGCATGAGATTTTCTGGGGTATCCGGCACCATTGCCCCCCCCGCTTCTAACCGATGCACAATCTCCGCCAATTCGTGTTGCGAAGGAGGTAATTTCGTCCGAGGTTCTAAAGTCGCCGTCATGGGTTCCTCCTGAGTGATTATTTGGGTAACAATTCGGAAATCGGAGGCGCCACCGCCACCGTCGTCAACGCCAAATTTTGGGCCGTTTGCTCACTCCATTGCACCAACCAGCGGGGCTGAATCCCCAGGAACAGGATTAAACCCGCCAGCACCAACGCCGGGATTTTTTCTGCCGCCCACACCGGGGGATAGTACGCCGTGCGGTTGTCCAACTTGCCAAAACAGGTGCGGTTGAGCAATATCACAAAATACACCGCCGTTAACCCCGTCCCCAACACACACAGCAAGGTAAACAGAGGAAACACCTGGTAACTGCCCTGAAACACGAGAAACTCCGCCACAAAACCCATCATTCCCGGAATCCCCGCACTGGCCATCCCCCCCAACACCAGCAGGGCACTCACCGTCGGCAACCCCCGCAACGGATTCATCAACCCATTGAGCACATCCAACTCCCGGGTGCCCACCTTCGCCTCAATCACCCCCACCAGGTGGAACAAAATTGCCAAAATCACCCCGTGACTCACCATCTGGCTGATTGCCCCCACCAAGGATAACGGCGTCGCCGTCGCACACCCCAGCATCACATAGCCCATGTGCCCAATCGAACTGTAGGCCACCATACGCTTAATATCCTTTTGGGCAATCGCCGCCAACGCCCCAAACAGCACCCCTGCCGTGCCCCAGAGCGCCAGCCCCAGCGACCACTGCTGCCACAACTCCGGGAACAACTGCACCCCAAACCGCACCAGCCCGTAGGTGCCCAGCTTCGCCAAAATCCCCCCCAACAGGATTGCAATCGGCGGGGACGCCTCCACATAGGCATCCGGCAACCAGGTGTGCAACGGCACCAAAGGCGTTTTGATCCCAAACCCCAGCAGTAGGGTCAACAACAACGTACCCTGCACCGCCACCGGCAATCCCGCCACCGTCGCCCGGATATGCTCATACGCAAAATCCGCCTGCCCACTCAGCCAGCCCAAAGCCAGAATTCCCCCCAGCAACAAAATCCCCGACACCGCCGTATAAAGGAGAAACTTCAACGCCGCATACTGCTTGCGCGCCCCACCCCAAATCGCAATCAAAAAATAAACAGGAATCAACTCCAATTCATAAAACAAGACAAACAACAGGGCATTCTGGGCCGCAAACGCCCCCGCCAACCCACCACTGACCCACAACACCAAACCGTAGTACAACCGCGGCCGCGCCACCGTTGCGGGCGTACTATAGACCACAATCCAGGTGATGAGACTGTTCAACGCCAACAGCGACACACTCAGGCCATCGCAGCCCAGGTCATAGTTCAACCCCAAATTGGGCAACCAGGGCACCAACTCCGTCAACTGCATCCCCGTCGCCATCACGTCAAACCGCCGGAGCACCACCCCCGTCCAAACCACCATCAGTGCCGCCAACACCAGCGCCAGCGTTTTCGCCTGCCGTCCATCCCGCAGGAGAAAAACCGCCAAACCCGCCAACAGGGGACCAAAAATCAAAACACTGAGCATGGTTGCGCCTCGCTTCCTTCAGGTGATTAATGCAAAATCGTTGTCACCGCCAATCCCACCACCAGTGCCATGCCCACCAAAATCGTCAACAAATACCACTGAAACTTCCCCGACGTACTGTACTTGAGGGTCTCGCCCCCAAACACCGTCGCCACCCCCACCAAATTCACCAACCCATCCACCAGATACCGGTCCAACACATCCGTAATTCGCGACACCACATCCACCAGCCCCACCACCGTCATCCGATAAATTTTCGGCGTGTACAGGTCATAGGCCAGCAAATCTTGAAGACTCGTCACCGGCAGCCGCACCGGCTTGGGAATCCCCGGACTCAGGTACACCAGCGCCGCCAAACTTGCCCCCGACAGGGTACTCAGACTCAACAACACCCCCCAATCCTGTTGCCAAGCAGGCAATAACCCCGTCACCGCCAGCAGATGCGGCATATGCAAAACCACCCCCGCCAACACCGTCATCGGCAGGATAAACGGCCAGTGCAACTCCGGCGACCGCTGACTCATCGGCTGCGGACGATTGCCAAACAGCAAACACACCACCCGCACCAACCCAAACGTCAGCAACCCATTCACCAGCAACACCACCGCCACCAACCCCGGCGATTGCTCCGCCAAATCCGTCACCAACTGCAACCAACTCCAAAACCCACCCAACGGCGGAACTGCCACCACCCCAGCGATGCCCACCAACCAGCACAGCAACGTCACCGGACGCCGCGCCGCCAGCCCCCCCAACCGCCGCACATCCTGGGTAATACTATTCCAAATCACATTCCCGGCCCCCATCACCGGCAACCCCATCGCCACCGCGTAGGTCAACATCAGCAGCAGCGCCGTCTGCGGATGCCCCGTTCCCACCGCCACAAACACCAATCCCAAATAGGCACTCACCGGATAGGACAACGTGCGCTTCACACAAATCTGGGCAATGGCAATCAGCGCCGCCCCCAAGGCCGTCGCCACCCCCACCCCTACCGTCACCCCCATGACCCCCGGCGACAGCGCCAGAATCGGGGTCAACTTCACCAGCACCCAACTGCCCGTCAACACCACCACCGCATTGCGCAAAATCGTCGCCGGTATGGGGCCTTCCATCGCCTCATCCAGCCATAGATGGAAGGGAAACTGGGCGCATTTCCCCAACGGCCCCGCCAGCAGGGCCAGCCCCAACCAGAAAAGCACCTGCGGATGCGCCTGGGCATAGGCCACCGTCTGCGGTTGAGCCGCCCACTGAGCCAACTCCGTGAAATTCCAAGTATGGGACAAAGGCCAAATGGCCAACACCCCCATCAACAACAGCAAATCCCCCACCCGCTTAGTCAAAAACGCATCCCGCGCCCCCGTCACCACCAACGGCTGGTTGAACCAAAACCCCACCAGCAGATAGGTGCCCAGGGTCAACAATTCCAAAATCACATAGCTAAAAAACAGGGAATCACACAGAACCAGGGCCGCCATCCCCGCCTCAAAAAAGGCCAGCAGAGAGAAAAACCTCGCCCAGCCCCAGTCCATTTCCATATAGCCAAACGCATACACCTGCGCCAAAAAATTCACCCCAAAAATCACCACCATTGCCGTCAACGACAGGGGCGACACCACCAGCGGCAAGGATAAATCCAACCCCGCTACCTGCAACCACGGCAGGGAATAGCTCAAAGACTCCCGTCCCCCCGTTGCCACTAACCCTAGAGCCGCATGCACCAAACTCACAAAAGTCATCAGCGCATTGATATACCCCGCCGGACGCGGACCCGTGCGCCGAATGATCCCCGGATACCAAAGCACCGCCGCCCCCATCCCCACCAACGGATACAGCGGCACCAGCCAAACCGACTCCAACAACCAGGACACCATGAAAACCTCAAATAAACACAACAGGGATCATGCAAAAACGTAGATAAAACCAGAGTAGTACAGCCCTCTGCCCACCCTGTCCCTACCATAACGACCCTGGCTCAGAAAAGGAAGGGGATGACCCCTCAAAATATGTTCAAAATATGTAATCAATGCTGTTAATTTTTCTTATCAATTCTTAATCCGGCCCCAACGTCTAAACTGGAAGTTAGGGACCCGCATCATCTATGGAACCTGATTCCCATCGCCTTCCCGAACATTTGGCTGCTGCTGTCTTTAGTCGGGCAGCGCGTTTGCACCTGCAATCCCAGGGGCACCTTGACAGCTACTCCCTGGCGGAATTGCTGGAAGCCGGTCAGGCGGCCAACATTCCCCCCGAATGCATCCACCAAGCCCTATACGAACTCCATCACCCCCAACCCCGCCGTTGGCGACCCCTGGCGTTGGCCCTGATCGCCGCGACCTTGAGTTTGGGCACCTGGCATTATCTTTCCCGCCCGCAACCTTTGCCCTCATCCCCGCCGGATGGAGCAACCCTGCTGCGCCGCAAACATTGCCCCCAATGTTCCCTCAATGGCGCCGATTTACGGGGCAAAAATCTCAGTCATTTTAATTTGGCAGGGGCGAATTTGCGGGGTGCTGATTTAAGCGGGGCCAATTTGAGTCATGCCAATTTGCAGGGAGCCGATTTGCGGGGAGCCATCCTGGACGAGGCCAACCTCGCAATCGCCGATTTAAGCGGAGCCAATTTAAGTGGTGCAACCCTCAATCGCGCCAATTTGACCGCTGCCAATTTGCAAGGGGTACTCGCCAATGGCACCCACATCCAGGCTGCCAATTTAACCGGTGCAGACCTCAAAGCCGCGCGATTGCAAGGGAGTAATTTAACGGGGACGGATTTGACAAAAACCAATTTTCAAGGCGCTGATTTAGAGCGAGTGAATATGAGCGCCACGATCTTAAAAAATACAGATTTCGCGCAGGCAAAAAATCTGGAGACTGTGGATTTTTCAGGGGCGCAAAGATGACCGAAGCCACCAAAAAGTCTTTTGCCGAGATTCGGGATGACTATGCGTTTTTTACCGCCCATACGACGGAATTTGACCAGGATTTATACCACTATCAACAAGCGCTGGCCCAATGGCTGCCCCCAGAACCCGTCCTGCAATTTTTAGATTTTGGCTGCGGTACAGGCGCATTCACCTCCCGGTTTCTCCAGCTATTGCATCCCTTAGCACAGCAACTACGTATTACCTTGATTGAACCGGATGACATCTCTCGCCAGCATGCCATTGACCTCTTGACGCCCTTGAGCCAATTTCCGATTCAACACTTCCCCTATTTCTCTTCAGAAATCACCGACCGATTCCATCTCATTCTCTGCAATCACGTTTTGTACTACGTACCTGATTTACGGCAGACGGTGACCTGGCTGTTGCAGCGGCGGCATCCCCAGGGAATGCTTGTGATGACCATGGCAGGCAGAGAAAATATCATCAGCCAATTCTGGCGTGTGTGTTTTGATTATTTAGGTCACAACATTCCCTATTACCTCGCAGAAGATTTAACCCCCCTTCTCCAAGAACTACATCCGAATTACCAGCGGCAGACGGTGACCTATACCCTACGTTTTCCCGATACCTTGGAGAACCGCTGGAAACTGCTGCGATTCATGCTGGGTCAGTATGTGCACCAACTGAAAGCCTACGATTTACCCGACTTATTTGACCCCTATGCCAACCAAGGACAAATTGACATCACCACCTACCACTATCAATTCCAGGTGAGTTGATTTTTTTGTTGATTGCATCGCCCATTCAACTGGGTAATGACGGTTGATCGGCTGTGAGGAGGGCATAGCGTTGCGCCACCACCGGCCAATTCACCACCTGCCACCACGCCTTGAGGTAGTCCAGCCGCCGGTTTTGATAGCTCAGATAATAAGCGTGTTCCCACACATCGTTGCCCAGCAGCGGGGTTAAGCCCACGCTGACCGGACTGTCCTGATTCGGGGTGGTCATGACCTGCAACCGACCGGTTTTGTCGGCGACCAACCACACCCAACCGCTGCCAAACAGTTGGGCGCCCGCTTGGATAAAGGCCTCTTGAAAGCTGGAGAAATCTCCAAAATGGGCCGTTAACGCCTTTTCCAAAGCTCCTGTCGGACGATTGTTGGGCTGGGGCGGTCGCATACTCTCCCAAAACAGGCTGTGATTGTAATGGCCACCCCCATGATTGCGAACCGCCGTGCGAATGTCTGCCGGTATGGCCGCTAAATTTTGCAGGAGTTGTTCGACCGATGGCGTCCCCAGTTCCGGGTGTTTGGCGATGGCCGCATTCAGGGCGTTGACGTAGGCTGTGTGGTGCTTGTCGTGGTGAAACATCATCGTGCGCCGGTCAATCACCGGTTCGAGGGCATCGTAGGCATAAGGCAGCGGTGGCACGGTAAACCGCGCGGTCAACTCCACCTGCTGCGTATCCGCCCACGCCGGTTTTACCCCCAAAGCCACAAACGCCAATCCCCCCAGTAGCACCTGGCGTCGGTTGCACCGCATAAGTCCTCCCTCGGTTGCCACCCATCAGCACCTATTGTAGTCAGAGCTATTCGTTAAATTCCTTGAAGATTCCTGACGGAATGTCCAGGGCCTTGCCTGGGTGCTATAGACTGAGATGCTAGAAACCTGACTGCGGAGCAACTCGGTTATGTCCCACGTTGTCAAAATCTACGATACCTGCATCGGCTGTACTCAGTGTGTACGGGCCTGCCCCCTGGATGTGCTGGAAATGGTGCCCTGGGATGGTTGTAAGGCAGGGCAAATTGCCTCAGCGCCCCGCACGGAAGATTGTGTGGGTTGCAAACGCTGTGAAACTGCCTGCCCAACGGACTTTTTGAGCATTCGGGTCTATCTGGGTGCCGAAACCACCCGCAGTATGGGATTGGCTTATTAACGGCATCGATAGACGGGGTATGGGCGGCGCCGCAGGCCGTCTGTACTCCCGGCAACCGGGAGAAGGGCAACAGTTGCGAAGGAGGTAAATCTGGCGCTACCTCAGCAGCGTTTTGTTTGGCATTGCTCAATAAGCGGTATGACAATGCCCAGCCATTAAACAATCAATATTCGCAAAAATTGGGTTCCCGACTTCAGCAAAAACAGTCTCAAATTGGCCCATCTCCAGAGTTGCTCAAGTTAGCGGTGGTGCATCTTTTGAGGGTTGGCGCCCCAATCGGCATTTGATGATGTAAAGCATGGTCGCTGAGGCCCTGCATTCTTATTTTTATAGCAATTCATAACAAAAAATGTTTTTATTGTGCCGGATGTGAATTGATGAACTACGTTGACACTACCAGGACCGACGCTGAAGTGACGCGCAGGTATGGTTTTGGGTATCCCCAAAGCTCACAGGCAACGGTTCCGAGGGTCTGCTCTACCGGAGACGCACTAGGCCAGGTAAAGGATAACCAACGTCATACCTAATGTGGTTTAGGGGCAAGAATGCTGGCCCCCGTTCCGGGTAAGGTTATCGTAAGTCCTGAGAGCCATCAACATTTAGGGCAACCAACCATTGGCAAGCAAACATTCGGCAATTTGCACCGCATTGAGGGCCGCCCCTTTGCGAATTTGGTCTCCACACAGCCACAAATCCAAACCGCAGGGATGGGACAAATCCTGGCGTATCCGCCCTACCAAAACCGCATCCTGTCCTGAAGCATCAATCGGCATGGGAAAATAATTTTTTTCCCAATCTTCGACCAATTTCACCCCCGGACTTTGGGCTAAAATTTCCCTGGCTTGGGGGGCGGGAAACGGCTCGGCAAATTCCACATTCACTGCCTCGGCATGCGCCCGCCACACCGGTACCCGCACACAGGTCGCCGTCAAACGCAAATCCGGGTAATTCATAATCTTGCGGCTCTCCCGGATCATCTTCAATTCTTCCTCGCAGTAACCCTGTTCGTTACAAGGACTGTTGTGGGGAAATAAATTAAACGCTAACGGATAGGGGAATACCTCGGTCGTCACCGGTTGGTTCGCCAACACCTGCTGCGCCTGCTGCCGCAATTCCTGCATCGCCCGCGCCCCCGCCCCGCTGGCCGATTGATAAGTCGCTACCACCACCCGCCGGAGCGGCTGCACCCGATGCAAAGGGTAGAGCACCACACACAGTAAAATCGTGGTACAGTTGGGGTTGGCAATGATCCCGTGATGCTTTTGTAAAACATGGGCATTGACTTCCGGCACCACCAAAGGCACATCTGCTTCCATACGAAAGGCGCTGGAATTGTCAATCACCACCGCTCCTTGACGCACCGCTACCGGCACCCATTCCCGCGAGACCGTTGCCCCGGCAGAAGCCAGTACAATATCCAAATTTTGTAATTCGGTTGCGCTGACAGGTCGCACGGGCAACTTTTCCCCGGCAAAAGGCAACATTTGTCCTGCCGAGCGGGGGGAAGCCAGCAGCCGCAGTTCACCCACCGGAAACTGCCGTTCTGCCAGCAGTTGGATTAGCTCTGTACCTACGGCTCCGGTTGCCCCCAGAATCCCTACGCGATAGGTCGTCATCGGGTTTAGCATTGGTCAACAATAACGTTAAGATACTATAGACACGACTGGGCGAACCTAACGTTTATGAAAATTACGCAGGAACCCCTACCCAAAAGCCAGTTGGGGTTGCGGGTGGAAATCCCCGCGGAGGAGGTGGCCAAGCAGCATGAGACGGTGTTTCGGCGACTGCTGAAAAATGTGCGGTTGCCGGGGTTTCGCCAGGGGAAGGTGCCGCCCCACATCCTGCGGCAGTATCTGGGGGAAGCGACGATTCGCGGGGCTGTGGTGGAAGAACTGGTGGAAACGGCCATGCCCAAAGCCCTGCAACAGATTGGTGTCCCGACGATTGGGGAACCGGAACTGCGGGAGGAAATGGCGACCCTGGTGCAGCGCTTTCACCCCCAGCAACCCTTTGTTTTTGAAATGGCCGTTGACGTTTGGCCGGAGGTCACCTTGGGGGATTACCGGAGTTTGGCGGTTCGCGCCGTGCGTTACGAAGCCGACCCCGAACAGGTGGAACGGACCCTGCGGCAACAGCAGTACCGACACGCCACGCTGGTGCCGGTCGAACGGCCTGCCCAGGCGGGGGATGTGGCGATTATTGATGTGGAGGCCTACCGGCAGACAGACCAGGGGCGGGGAGAACCGGTGGAATTTTTCCGTAGCCGCGAGATGGAGGTACGCCTTGACCCGGAAGACGGGGAATATTACAAGGAGGTATTGACCGCGCTGGTGGGGATGCAGGTGGGAGAAACCAAAGAAATTACCCTGACTACCGACGATGGGGGTTGGCCAGCCGACCTTGCCAACCAGACCTTTCTCCTGGTGGTGACCCTCAAGGAGTTGAAAGAGCCAGAATTACCGCCTTTGGACGACGAATTTGCCCAGAAGGTAAGCGACTGTCAAACCATCGCAGAACTCCGCCAAAGGCTGGCCGAACGGTATCGCCGCCAAGCCGAACACCGCACCCAACAGAGTCTCGAACGGGGAATTAGCGACGCGCTGCTTGCCATCACCACCACCGAAGTCCCGCGCACCCTGCTGGCGCGGAATTTGCGGAGCTTGTTTGAAGAGGCGGTGCAATCCCTGGCGCAGCAAGGGGCCGACTTGGACGAATGGCTCACCCAAGAGCAGGTGCAGGCCATGGGCGAGGAGTTGTTACCCGTAGCCGAGCGGCGGGTCAAAACCGTGCTGGCGCTCAAAGCGATTGCCGAGCGGGAAGGACTCCACCCCGACGAAGCCGCCATCCAGGCCCGGATTGAGGAAATTCGGCGCACTGAACCCGAACTGGCGGTGAGTCCCTCGGAATTGCGGCGCATGGCAGAGCAAACCTTGCGCCCCAAGTTGGCCCTGCAATGGCTCCAGGAACGGGCACAAATCACTTGGATCACCCAGGAGCAAGCAATTCAAGAATTGCTGGCCAGAACGGAACAGTCGTCTGCGACCGGCGAGGGAGAATCAGCAGCCGCTGCGACGGTTCCAGGGGAATCTGCAACCAGCGCGGAAACATCAACGGTTGCCGCAACCGTTACTTCTGAGTCCACTACGGTCGGTCAAGGAGAACCAACGACGGTGACACCGGCAGCGGGGGTCAGCGGAGAAGCATCGGCACCTGTAGCGGCGACTGCGCCGGAACCCCCAGCTTGAGGCATAATGAGAGACAAGTTTATTTGGCGGGTTGAGCAGGTGGTGCAGTTATGATTAACGACATGGCGCAAATTCCCGTGATTACGAGTCTAACTGGGGAGATGATCCAGGAGGCGCCGCCCCGCCCGGAAACCGGCTTTAATCTCCAGGAACGTCTGTTGCAGGCACGCATTGTGGTTTTGGGAAGTCAGGTCAACGATGCTGTGGCCAACCAACTGGTCGCCAGTTTGCTCTATCTGGATGCTCAAGACCCCACCCAAGACATTAAATTATTCATCAATTCGCCGGGGGGGTCGGTGACGGCCGGGATGGCAATTTATGATGCGATGCAGCAGGTGCGGGCGGATGTCTCCACGATTTGTTTTGGCTTGGCCGCCAGCATGGGGGCATTTTTGTTAGCTGCCGGTGCGCCTGGGAAGCGCTTTTCCATGCCCAATTCTCGGATCATGATTCACCAGCCGCTAGGGGGCGCCCAGGGACAGGCGATTGATATTGAAATTCAGGCGCGGGAAATCCTATACCACAAACGCCGGTTGAACGAACTCCTGGCACAGCACACCGGTCAACCCTTTGAACGGATTGAAGCGGATACGGATCGGGATTTCTTCATGTCGGCGGCAGAGGCGCGGGATTACGGCCTGATTGACCACGTTCTCACCCGTGAAACGCTCTATCCCACACCTGTTTAGTGCCTTTATCTTTTGGGGGAGGGTTTATGTCCCGTTACGACGCCCATCTGAAATGTTCCTTCTGCGGCAAGTCCCAAGAGCAGGTACGCAAGCTGATTGCCGGGCCAGGGGTTTATATTTGCGATGAGTGCGTCGAGCTGTGCAATGAGATTTTGGAGGAGGAATTGGCAGAGGCGCGCAGTGTGCCCGCAGCCCCCAAACGCAAGCCTGCTCCCAGCCGTCCCCCAGCGCTGATAGGTTGCGAATCGCTGCCCCGCCCCCAGGAAATCAAGCACTACCTCGACCAGCACGTGGTCGGCCAGGATGAGGCCAAAAAGATTTTGTCAGTGGCGGTGTACAACCACTACAAGCGGCTGCGGGCGGAGCATCAAGGCGGCGATGATGGGGTGGAATTGCAGAAATCGAACGTTTTGCTCATTGGTCCGACAGGTTGTGGGAAAACGCTGTTGGCGCAGACGTTAGCGAAACTGTTGGACGTGCCCTTTGCGGTGGCCGATGCCACGACGCTTACCGAAGCGGGGTATGTGGGGGAAGATGTGGAAAACATTCTCCTGCGGCTGTTGCAGGTGGCGGATATGGATGTGGAGCGGGCGCAGCAGGGGATTGTGTATATTGACGAGATTGACAAAATTGCCCGCAAGAGTGAGAACCCCTCGATCACCCGCGATGTTTCCGGAGAGGGGGTGCAGCAGGCGTTGCTAAAAATTTTGGAGGGGACGATTGCCAATGTGCCCCCGCAGGGCGGACGCAAACACCCCTATCAGGAATGCATTCAGATCAATACCAGCAATATTTTGTTTATTTGTGGGGGGGCGTTTGTAGGGTTGGAGCGGGTGATCGAGCAGCGGGTGGGAAAAAAGTCGATGGGCTTTTTGTTGCCGGAGGAACCGGCTACGCCTCTGCCTATTAAGGAACAGCGCACCGCCTCGATCCTGCGCCAGGTAGAGCCAGAGGATTTGGTGAAATTTGGCATGATTCCGGAATTTACCGGCCGGATTCCCATTGTGGCGGTATTGGACCCCCTGGACGAGGCTGCCTTGGCCGCCATTTTGACCCAGCCCCGCAATGCCCTGGTCAAGCAATACCAAAAGCTGATGCGGATGGATAATATTGAATTGGAATTTGCCCCAGAAGCCCTGCAAGCCATCGCCCGGGAAGCCTATCGCCGCAAAACGGGGGCCAGAGCCTTGCGCAGCATTATTGAGGAATTGATGCTGGAGGTGATGTACGAATTGCCATCCCGCCGCGATGTGACCCGCTGCTATATCACCCGGGAAATGGTGGAAAAACGCTCTAGCGCCGCGGTTTTGTTGCACCCAACGGCACGCTCGCAAACGGCATAGCGTGTGAAATGAAGCGGTAATTTTTGTCTCCTCGTCATCCTAGGGAAAAGTCTCAAGCATCTCATTTTTTTATGACCCAGTTTTGGCGCAAGCGAGGCAGAGGAAACAAAGTGTTTCTGCTTGAAGTCTGATGCGAAACACATCAAAGTTATGGTCATTGCCAACAAGTTTGCGACATTCGCGGTTACCGGTAAACCCGGTCCGAGAGGGGGATACAGGGATGACCAGTGCCTCCACCTGTGGCATGTTCTTGTGAAACGGCCATGACCGGTAAAAACCACTGCCTTGACCGTACCGCCAAACTGCTGTTTTACCCGCGTATTGCCTGGGCATTAGGGACCCTGAGTGACAGCACCCACCTCCCCGGCGTTACAATAAAAAGACACCGACCAAGGGATGAGCCATGTTACTCAAAAGCACCACTCGTCACATTCGCATTTTTGCCGCTACGGTACAGGATGGGGCACTCGTGCCCAGCGATACGGAATTGACGGTGGATGTGGACCCGGACAACGAATTCAACTGGACGGAAGCGGCGGTGGCACGGGTACATCAAAAGTTTGCGGAGCTGGTGCAGGCCTACCGCGGGGCGGATTTGACCGATTACACCCTGCGGCGGATCGGTTCTGACCTGGAACACCTAATCCGCAAAATGTTGCAAGACGGGGAAATTTCCTACAACCTCAACAGCCGCGTGCTGAACTACAGTATGGGACGCCCTCGGCTGGATACCTCATCCCAGCAGCGGTGACAGCGTTTGCTGCCAGGCCAAGGAACGCGGTTGTGCTAAAAAAAAGGTGGCACGTCGGTTTAGCGCGGGTTCATGGCGATTCCAGCGATGACTTCCTGGTGGCAAGTGGACATTGAATGTCCGCCCCTGCTGGAGGAGATGGCATTTTGGCGGTTACAGGAGTTGGATTGTCGCAGCACGGCCACGGTCTATGGGGATGGCTGGGTGCGGATCACGGCCTATGCGCCCCAAGACCAGTACAATGTCCAGCATTGGGAGGCCTTGCAGGGGTTATTGCGGGAGGATGCCCAGGCAGCGGCGTTGCCTTCCCCCCAGGTGCGGTGGCAGGTGTTGACCAACCAGGATTGGTGGGAATATTGGAAACGGCATTGGCAACCCCAACCGGTGGGGGAACGGTTTTTGATCCAACCGGCCTGGTTGCCGGTACAGAACCCCCAACAGCGGCTGGTGTTGCGGCTTGATCCGGGGTTTGCCTTTGGTACGGGCAGCCATCCCACCACCCAGTTGTGTCTGGAAGCGCTGGAAATGCGGCTTGACCCCCGCTGGACGACGCCGGCGGCGGTGGTGATGGCCGACATTGGCTGTGGGTCGGGGATTTTGGCAATTGGGGCGCTGCTGTTGGGTGCCAAGCGGGTGTATGCGGTGGATACGGATGCCCTGGCCGTTGCTGCCACCCGGCAAAATCAATCCTTGAACCAAATTGCCGGGGAACGGTTGGTGGTGGAACAGGGGAGTCTGTCGCGGTTGGCGGAATTGGTGCCCCAACCCCTCGATGGGTTTGTCTGCAATATCGGGGCGGAGACAATTATGGAGATGGCGCCCCACTGGCGGCGGCTCGCCCATGCCAAGACCTGGGGCATTGTCAGTGGCATGACCCAGGAGCAATTGGCCGCGGTGACCCAGGCGTTGGAGGCCCAGGGTTGGATGGTTGGCGCCCTCCGCCAAAGCCAGAATTGGTGCTGTATCCACATTCGCCCCGACCCCGATTACCAGGGAAGTGCCTAACCCCTGCGCCCAGGAGCATCCCCTTCGATTAGGATGGCTATGACGGGGTGTTTGGAGCCAAAGTGATGTCATCCGTACTGAGTCAGTTACAACCGGCGCCGCGGGACCAAGTGTTGTTGTATCAGCCGTTTTTACCGGCGGGGGTGAAACGGGAAACCCTCCCTTATGCCTTAAGTTTGTATCGCCTGGGCAATTTGGAGGGGGAACGGTATGTGGATGGGGGAGATGGCATCCCCTTTGTGGCCACGTGGAATGTGTCTAACTTACCGGCAGATTTGAGCCGTTGCCAAATCCAATTCGAGGGCAATAGCGATCTCACCTACGAAATCATGCTGGTGAATTTTGAATTTGTGGGTTTTTTGGTGGATTTACTCATCCATTACAAACGCAGCCAAAAGGTGGATTTTCCCCAGGATTTCTACCGCCGTTTGTTGAATATCGGCGACGACAAGGACAAAAAAACCACAGGGACAATGCCCTAGGCCACCGGGGGGTGCTGGCATTTCTGCCGCCAGGGGTGGGGGTCGGCAAAACCCGCCGGAAAGGGGACCATTTCCTGCACACCGGTCGCCAACCATTTCACGGGAATTTGCCCTGTGGCCACTTCCGTTTCCCCCAGGATCACGCAGGCTTTGCTCCCCAATTTGTCCGCTCGTTTGATCTGTTTGCCCAGACTGCTATGGCTTAGGTCCAAGTCCACCCGCAGGCCGTGCTGCCGGAGCATCTGGCTGATTTGCAGCGATAGGTTGGCGGTCGCCTCCCCCACCGCCACTACGGTAATGTCGGGAGCGACGCTGCGGGACACCCCTTGTTTTTGCCACAGCGCCACCAGCCGCTCTAGCCCGATGGCCCAACCCACCGCTGGCGTCTCTGGGCCGCCCAGTTGCTGCACCAACCGGTCGTAGCGTCCCCCGCCGGCCACCGCCGATTGCGCCCCCAAATCCACCGTGGTAATTTCAAAGGCCGTCCGGGTGTAGTAGTCCAGCCCCCGCACCAAGCGGGGATTCAAGACATAGGACCAACCCAACGCCGTCAAGCCCGCCTGCACCCGCTCAAAATGTTCCTGCGCCGCTTTGCTCAGGTACTGGGGGAGTTGGGGCGCGGTGGCCAGAATGGCCTGGGTGGTCGGGCATTTGCTGTCGAGAATCCGCAAGGGGTTTTTGGTCAGCCGCACCTGGGAATCCGGGTCCAAATCCTGGACATAGGGCGTGAGATATTCCACCAGCGCCGCTTGATAGCGTTGACGGTCCTCCGGGTCACCGACGGAATTGAGTTCCAGCGTCAGCGATGGCAAAGACAACGTCTGTAAAAATTCCAACCCCAGCGCAATCACTTCCACATCCGCCCGCGGGTCAGCACTGCCAAACAGTTCCACCCCCAGTTGGTGAAATTGCCGCTGCCGCCCCGCCTGGGGACGTTCGTAGCGGAACATCGGGCCAAGATACCAGCACCGCACCACCCCCTGGGACAGCCGTTTGTGCTCGATCAAACTGCGCACCACCCCTGCGGTTCCCTCCGGGCGCAGGGTCAAACTGCGGTTGCCCCGGTCGGTGAAGGTGTACATTTCCTTGTTAACGATGTCCGTCGCTTCACCGATGCCCCGGCAAAAAAGTTCGGTGGCCTCAAAAATGGGGGTGCGGATTTCCTGGTAATTGGCGCGCCCCAAAAGCTCGCGGGCCTGCTGTTCCAAAGCCTGCCACAGGAGAATTTCCTCCCCCCAGATGTCGCGGGTGCCCCGGCTGGCCTGGAGCGGTGTACTGCTCATGGTGTTTTGGGAATCATGCTCCCTGTTGTAGCATGGCCGGGACACCAACCGCTGCCGGGCTACAGGTCTTTTTTCACCAGGTAAAAGTCCACCTTTTCCGGGTAGTCGCTTTCCCGCCGTTTCTGCAATTCGCTCACCGTCTTCGGCGGCGGTTCGATCACCCGTTCCCCCTTGCGCCAGTTGGCAGGGGTAGCCACCTGGTGGGCGCGGCTGGTTTGCAGGGAATCCAACAACCGCAACAGCTCGTCCAAATTCCGCCCATTGGTCAAGGGGTAATAGATCAACGCCTGGATGATCCCATCGGGGTCAATGAAGAAGACCGCCCGCACCGTGGCCGTGGAACTGGCACCCGGATGCACCATGCCGTAGAGGCTGGCCACTTTCATATCCAGGTCGGCAATGATGGGAAACGGCAATTCAATGTTGAAGTGCTGGCGGATGTTCTCCACCCAGGCAATATGGGCGTGGATGCTGTCAATGCTCAACCCCAAAAGCTTGGCGCCCCGCTTTTCAAATTCTTCATTCATCTGGGCCAAACCCACCATTTCCGTCGTACATACCGGGGTAAAATCCGCCGGGTGGGAAAACAAAATCACCCAATACCCCCGGTAGTCGGAGAGTTTTTTCATGCCGTGGGTGGTCATCGCCTCAAAATCCGGGGCGGGGTCCCCGATGCGGGGAATCGGTCTGAGGGCCACTGCTTCCGTCATTGCAACACCTCCAATTCGGGCAGCCATTACCCTTAATAGGATACTCGAAAACTCACATTTTCCGGTCAAGTTAAGGGATTTTTAAGACCGCCAGTGGTGGAGTGCCACGCCCAGGAGAAAGCCCAAGCCCCCAAAGCGCACGGCCTGCCAAAAAGGTTGTTTGAGACTGCTCCAGGTGAGCAGTTGGCTTTCGAGGGTCACGGCCAGGTGGGCGAGTTGTTCTTGGAGGCGTTGCAATTCGGCCTGGGCTTCCTGGTCCTTATAGCGGCGCAGGTGTTCCCGCAGGTGCTGTTCCCGTTGACGCAGTTGTGCCTGCTGGGCGCGCGCCTGTTGGACCTGGGCATAGCGGGCTTTCAGGGCGGCCAGGTCCTGTTCCAGTTGGGTCAGGGCCTGTTCCCAGTCGTCCGGTGGGGGTGGGGCGCTCACAGGGTGGCAAGCGGTAGAGATTACAATAAAAGCAATCGCTCTTATTATCCTATGCCGATGGTTGGTTCTGACCCGGAGACACGACGGTTGGCGCAGATGCTCTGTGACCGTTTGCGGATTACGCCGGAGCAATGGCACCGTCTGCAAGCGAACCGCTACGCCCGGGCTGCCGAACAGTTGGCGGTGGCTTTGAACTATTTACTGCATGACCGACCCGAACGGGCATTGGCCCACACCCAGCAGGCCCAGGGTTGGCTCGACCGTTCTTTGCACGCTCCCCCCTGCCCGGAACATGGCTGAGGCGGCGGTCTGCTAAAATGGGAAGGGCAGAAATGTTGGCTCCCTGAGGGGAGGCCCTTTTGGATGGGTTTTTAAGCGGGAATGACCATGCCGAATGCTGAAGATGCGGCCCTTGAGCGGGTTGCTGAAGAACCTATTGTTATCCCCACCTTGCGGGAAATCCCCATTCATGAACCGGCGGGGGTGATTCCCACACCGGCAAATGCCTCGATTCTCAATTGGTTGGAGTCCATAGGCCGGATGGATGCCGGCGCTGTCCCGGATTACCCCTCTTTGTACGATGAGGATAGCGAGGTGATTGACGACTTCACCGGCGACGATGAGGATTTGTACGAGGATGACGAATTGGGGGACGAGCTGGGGGATGAGGAGGAAGAAGATTATTGATGGTTGGCGGTGACCGGCCGGTGGTTTGGTCCTACGGGGTGCTGATGTACCCCCTGCACGGTGGCTGGGGTGACCGATGAGTGGGCCGAGTTCCCCTCTGGCGCCCTGGTTGGTGGTGGGATTGGCGGCGGGTTTGGCCGGGGGGGTGGGCTGGTTGGTGCCTCAGCCTGCATGGTGGCTGTTGACGCTGGGGTTGGCAGCCGGTGGGGCGGCGTTGGCGGGCGCGGTGGGCTTGCCCTGGTTGCGCCGGTTGAAAATGGGGCAGGTGATTCGCCAAGAAGGCCCCCAGGCCCATTTCCAGAAGGCAGGGACGCCCACGATGGGCGGTCTTTTGTTTCTGCCGGTGGCGGTTTTGGTCACGCTTTGGGTCATAGGGAGGCAAGGGCTGCCCCTGTCTGCCGATTTGGGGGCGGTGCTGGTGCTGACGCTGGCTTGTGGGGCAATTGGGGCGGTGGATGACGGGTTGATTTTGCGGGCGCGGTCGAACCGGGGCTTGCCCCCGCGGGTGAAATTGGCGTTGCAAATCCTGGCGGCGGTGGGCTTTACCCTGTGGCTGTGGGGGCGGGGGGACCTGCCGCCAACGATTGCCCTGCCGGGGGGAGTCACCCTACACCTGGGGCTGGGGTTTTGGCTGCTGGTGGGGTTTGTGCCGGTGGCCCAGAGCAATGCGGTGAATTTGACGGATGGTTTGGATGGTCTGGCGGCGGGCACCTGTGCGCTGGCGTTGGCGGGTCTGGGGGTGGCCTGTGCGCCTACTGCCCCGGCGGTGAGCCTGTTTGCGGTGGCGTTGGCAGGGGCGTGCCTGGGCTTTTTGGTGCATAACCACCACCCGGCGCAGGTGTTTATGGGGGATACGGGTTCGTTGGCCTTGGGGGGGGCTTTGGCCGGTATCGGCATCGTCACCCAAAACCTCTGGCTGCTGTTGGTCCTCAGTTTGGTGTTTGTCTGGGAAACCCTGACGGTGATGGCCCAGGTGTGGTACTTCAAGGCCACCAAGGGGCCTGATGGCGTGGGCAAACGCCTGTTCAAAATGACCCCTTACCACCACCACCTGGAACTCAGTGGCTGGTCAGAAACCCAAATTGTCGCCTGTTTTTGGGGGATGGAAGCCCTGCTGTGGGGGCTGAGTCTAATCCCGCAGGCGCTCTAACACACTTTGGTCTTCTAGGGTGGAAATGTCACCGCTGGGCGCTTCCCCAGCAGCCAAGGCCCGCAACAACCGACGCATGATTTTGCCGGAACGGGTTTTGGGCAGGCTCTCGGTGAATTTCACCTCGCTGGGCCGGGCAAGGGCGCCGATTTCTCGCACCACGTGCTCTCGCAATTCCTGCTTGAGCGCCTCGCTGGGCTGGTAATGCCCCTCCAAAATCACAAAAGCCACCACCGCTTCCCCTTTAATCTCATCCGGTCGCCCCACCACTGCCGCTTCCGCCACCGCCGGATGGGACACCAACGCCGATTCAATCTCCATCGTCCCCAACCGATGCCCGGCCACGTTGATCACATCATCCACCCGCCCCATGATCCAAACGTAACCGTCCTCATCGCGGCGCGCCCCATCTCCCGTAAAGTAGAAGTACTGACCATCGCGCGGCGGAATCTGCTCCCAGTAGGTGCGGCGGAAGCGCTCCGGGTCTTGGTACACCGTCCGCATCATCCCCGGCCAAGGGTGGGTCACCACCAAATACCCCCCCTGGTTCACCCCCACCGGTTCCCCCTGGCGGTCCACCACCTGGACCTGAATCCCTGGCAGGGGCAAGGTGGCTGACCCCGGTTTGGTGGGTGTCGCTCCCGGCAACGGCGCAATCATGATCCCCCCTGTTTCCGTCTGCCACCAGGTATCCACAATCGGACAGCGCTCCCCCCCAATGACCCGGTGATACCACAGCCACGCCTCCGGATTAATCGGCTCTCCCACCGTGCCCAGCAACCGCAGCGAAGATAAATCCCGCGCCCGCGGATGCTCCTCCCCCATCTTGATAAACGTGCGGATTGCGGTTGGCGCCGTGTAAAAAATTGTCACCCGGTGGGCTTGGATCACATCCCAAAAACAGCCCGGATTTCCTGCGTGGGGCGCCCCCTCATACATCACCGTCGTGGCCCCGTTGGACAAGGGGCCATACACCACATAACTGTGCCCTGTAATCCAACCCACATCCGCGGTACACCAATAGACATCCTCCTCCCGCAGGTCAAACACCCACTGGGCCGTCAGATGCGTGTATAAGTTGTAGCCGGCGGTGGTATGGACAATTCCCTTGGGTTTCCCCGTCGTCCCCGACGTGTACAGGATAAAGAGCATCTGTTCGCTATCCAGCGGCAGGGCCGGGCATTCTGCCGACAGGGTAGGTTGCAGTTCATGCCACCACACATCCCGTCCCGGTGTCATGGGCGTATGGCCCCCCACCCGTTGCACCACCAACACCTGCGTCACGGTAGGCACCTGCCCCGCTGCCAGTGCCTGGTCCACCTGGGGTTTCAAAGGCACGACCTCCCCTTTGCGCCACCCCCCATCTGCCGTAATGACCACCTTCGCCTGTGCCGCCCGCAACCGTTCCTGCAAGGCCGTCGCGCTAAAGCCGCCAAACACCACCGTATGCACCGCCCCGATCCGGGCGCAGGCCAGCATTGCCATTGCCGCCTCGGGAATCATGGGCAAATAGATGCCCACCCGGTCCCCTGCTTGCACCCCCAAGGCCCGCAGGGCATTGGCCATGCGGCAGACCTCTTGGTGCAACTGTTCATACGTGAGAACCCGCACCTCCCCCGGTTCCCCCTGCCAAATAATCGCCGGTTTGGTGCGGCGGTGGGTGTGCAGATGCCGGTCAAGACAGTTGTAGGCCAGGTTGGTCTGTCCTCCTACAAACCAACGGGCCTGGGGCGGTTGCCAGTCCAACACCTGCGTCCAGGGGCGAAACCAATGCAATTCTTGCGCCGCCCACTTGCCCCAAAAACCCTGAGGGTCCTGGGCAAATTCCTGACACAACTGGTGGTACTGTTCTAAGGAGGCAATGCGAGCTTGAGCCTGAAACGCCTTGGGCGGGGGAAATTGCCGCCGTTCCTGGAGTACCGATTCAATCAACAGGTCCGTTGCCCTTGTGTTGTCACCCATAGCTGTTGCTCCCGCCCACGCTGAAATTTATCGTATCGCAGGGGGGAGGGGGGCGACATTCCTAGGGCCTGCCCCCGATGGTCCCGTTGATTTCTGTTTACCCCGCTCCCCGGTTTGCAGCGATCCCCACCCCTAGCACTCTGATCCCTGACCTGTTATGATCAAAACACCTTGCCCAAACTCGTTAGGATTCCTACCGTGAAACTCATTTCAGAAACCGACTTTGAATCCCAAGTTTTACAGGCGACTATTCCCGTAATTGTCCATTTTTCCGCGCCCTGGTGTGGCCTGTGCCGTTTGGTTGCACCCCTACTTACCCAATTACAAGCGCAGTACACTGACCAGATACGGGTCGTGGAGGTCAACGCCGATGAGAGTTTACATTTGGCCAGTCGCTACCGCCTGCGGATGTTGCCCACGCTGTTAGTGGTGCACTACGGGCAGGTGCAGCAGCGGTTGGAACAGTTCCAGAGCCGGGATCAACTGTATCAGCACCTGCAACAGGCCATACAAACGGTTTTGGCGGCATCACCGGTGGTTTCCGTCTGATTTTTTTTAACGGTCAGCGGGAGGTAGCTTCTTGCTCCAGTTCGGCCACCAGGGCTTCCAGGTGGTTGCGTTGGGCGTGGAACACCGAGCTACAGAAGTGGCAGGTCACCTCCGCCCCGCCGTCCTGGTGGATCATGCTTTGCAATTCGCCGACGCCCAGCATTTTCAGGGCGCCCAAGACCCGCTCGAAGTTGCAGCCGCAGTGGAAGCGCACCAACTGAGTTTCCGGGAAAATCGTCAAATCCATATCACCCAGGAGTGCCTCAAACATATCCCCCAACTGGTGTCCGGCCAGGAGCAAGGGGGTAAATCCCGAAAGTCTGGATACGCGGCTGGCCAGCAGGTCAATCAGCGCCTCATCCACCGCCGCTTTCGGCAGGATTTGTAATAACAAGCCCCCTGCTGCCTGCACTTGCCCGCCTTCTAGGTACACCCCCAAGGCCAACGCCGAAGGGGTTTGTTCTGAAGAGGCAAGGTAGTAGGTGATGTCGTCGCCAATTTCGCCGGAGACCAGTGCCACCGTACTGGCGTAGGGGTAGCCGTAGCCGTTGTCCCGCAGCACGTAGAGGTAGCCACTAGAGCCAACTGCCCCGCCCACATCCAGCTTGCCCTGGGGGGTCGGCGGCAATTCTACCCCTGGTTGGTCCACGTAGCCCCGCACCGTGCCATCCCGACCCGCATCCACAAACACCGTCCCTAGGGGGCCATTCCCCTGGAAACGGATGTTCACCCGTGCCGAGAGATGTTTCATGTTGGAAGCAAGCAGCAAACCGGCACTCATCGTCCGCCCCAGGGCCGCCGTCGCCACGTAGGACAGCCCATGCCGTCGCCGCGCTTCTGCCACCAACTGGGTGGTAATGACGCCCACGGCCCGAATGCCGCCCCCTGCCGCTGTAGCCCGCACCAACTGATCTGCCATCGCCTGTTCCCGCCCACAATTGCACCGATGTCTTTATGATGGTATCGTGTTTCTCTGCGTTGCGATGCTGGCCTCCCTGCCCGATATTGCCACGGTGATCGAACATGCCCTGCTGCAACCGGGGATCACCCCTGCCGCCATTGCCCAGGGCTGTGAGGAAGCAGACCGCTACGGTTTTCCGGTCGTGTGTGTCTATCCCAGCGCCGTGCCCCAGTGTGTCGAACTGCTCCACCGGCGGGCTTGCCAGGTGTGTGCCGTCATCGGCTTTCCTACCGGTGCGACAACCCCCTTGGTCAAATACACCGAAGCGATGGAAGCGGTAGAAGCAGGCGCCAAAGAATTGGATGTGATGCTGAATGTGGGGTGGCTCAAAGGCGGGAAAACCAAGGAAGTGTACGAAGAAATTGCCCAAATTGTCAGCGAGAGCCAGCAAACCGTAAAAGCCATTTTGGAAATGAATCTCCTGACGGAAGCAGAGCAAACATTGGCGGTGGAAATTTGTTTGGATGCCGGGGTGCATTATCTGAAAACAGGCACGGGTTGGTGTGGGGGCGTCACGGTCGAGCAGGTACGCTGGCTGCACAAAATGAGCAATCAACGGGTGGGGATCAAAGCTGCCGGTGGAATTAAAACCCTTGCCCAAGCTCAGGAATTACTCCTAGCCGGAGCCACCCGCATTGGCACTTCCCGCGGCGTTGATCTGGTGCAACAACAAGCAGAATTCCATGGTTAATTGGTCGGCCTTTCAACCCCTTGCCTGGATTGCCACTACGCCCACCAGTCAAGCCCGACTGTTCCCGCTGGCGCAGCGCTCCCAAAGCATTTTGTGGTGTTCGCCGCATTTGCCCTGCCCTCCTCCGTGCCAACCCTATCCCCAGCCGTTGCGCGCCCACATCCGTACCCTGTGGCCGCACCACAAAGCGCTCATTTTCGGGTTGACGCTGGGGGCAGTTGTGCGTTTGATTGCCCCTTTACTCACGGATAAACAGCGCGACCCCATTGTCCTTTGCATTCCCGAAGCGGGGGAATACGTCATCAGCGTCTGCGGCGGGCATCAACACCAGGGCAACCAACTGTGCGAAGGGATTGCCGCTGCCTTGGGCATTCCGGCGGTGATTACCGATGCCGCCAGCGCCCATCACATGGCTGGGGTGGATACCTGGGGCATCCCTTGGGGGTGGCGCAAAGGGGCGGGGGATTGGACCGCCGTTGCCAGCGCCATGCTGCGCTCAGAACCCATAGCCATCATCCAAGAAGCCGGTGACACGCTCTGGCAGCACCTGATGGGGCAAAACCCCAACGTTATCTTTCTCGACCGCCGAAACAAAGCCGCCGCTGACCCGCCCGCCTGGCCCCAGGAGCATGCCGCCCCGGCACCCACCCATCAAATCTGGATCACCTATCGGGACATGACACCTGCTCCTGGCGGCACTGTTGTGTGGCATCCGCGGGTGTTGTGGGTGGGCATTGGTTGCGCGCGGGGCACAGCGGCAGAAACCCTGCACACGGCCATCCAAACCGTCTTTGCGGCCCATCACCTTTCCCTCCAAGCCATTGCCGGAATCGCCAGCGCCGACCTCAAAAAAGATGAACCGGGACTGGTGGCCTTGGCCCAATCCCAAGGCTGGCCGTTGGTGACCTTTCCCGTTGCCACCTTGCGCGCGGTTGCCGTCCCCAACCCCTCAGCGGTGGTTGCCCAAGCCGTGGGCACCCCCAGCGTGGCCGAAGCCAGCGCCCTGCAAGCCTCCCAAGGGCAGTTGCTGGTACCCAAACAGATTGTTGCGGGTGTCACCGTCGCCGTTGCCCTGGCGCCCCAGGAATGGTGCGACCGCCCTGGCTGTATTTACTTGGTCGGCATTGGCCCTGGCGACTTAAGCCAACTGACTCCTGCTGCCCGCCAAGCCATCATCCAATCGGACGTGGTGATTGGTTATGAGTTGTATTTACAAATGATAGACAATATCAAGCGAGCACACCAACGGTGGGAACCCTATCCCATTGGGGCAGAAACCCAGCGGGCCCAACGAGCCATTGACCTGGCGCGGCGGGGTTTAAGGGTAGCAGTAGTCTCTTCCGGCGACTGCGGCATTTATGGGATGGCCGGGGTGGTGATGGAATTACTCCACCGGCAAAGGCCGCTTGCTCCCCAGCTTATCCCTGTGGAAATCGTCCCCGGCATTTCCGCGCTCCAGGCAGCAGCCAGTCGGGTGGGAGTGCCCTTGATGCAGGATTTTTGTGCCCTTAGCCTGAGCGATTGGCACGTGCCTTGGGAAGTGATTGCCCAACGGTTAACCCATGCGGCGCAGGGGGATTTTGTCACCGTGATTTACAATCCCTGTTCGTCACAACGCACCTGGCAATTGCCCGCTGCCCAAGCAATTTTTTTGCAATACCGCGACCCACAAACCCCTGTGGCCATCGTGCGTCACGCCTACCGTTTGGGAGAACATATTTGGCGCGAACATTTAGCCACCTTTACCCGGCAACCGATTGATATGTTTTGCACGGTGATTATTGGTAATTCCCGCAGTTATTGGAGCGAATACGGTCTGATTACGCCGCGGAATTACCCACCAGGACCGCCCCATTTTGCCCCCCAAACCCAAAACTGAGATTCAAAATGGCACGGAGTTTTTGGGTTTGCGCCACCTGCACAAACTTGCCGGGAAAATCCGGTTCACGCAGACCCACACAAGGGGGTAACACCTGGTGTTTGAGCGCCAATAAAGAAAAGATAATATTCAACATCCCGGAGGCCCCCAACGTATGCCCTGTGGCTCCTTTGGTGGCCAGGATGGGAATGCCCTTGGGAAATAAATGCGTAATCAGGTGAAATTCGCGCCGGTCGTTGGCCTGGGTTGCCGTTCCGTGGGTGTGCACCGCATCGCAACCCTCTAGGGAATGACGGTGCATCCGAAAACAATGGTGTACAGCCGTCAGTGCAGCTTCAATTTGGACACTGGGCGTTACCGGATGTTCGGCATCACAGGTGCACCCCCACCCCAAAACCCAACCATATTTCGGCGGTGTATGATGGCAGGGTTCAAGGAGAATCACACCCGCTGCTTCACCCAACACCAAACCCTGTCTTTTTCTGTCAAATGGGAAACAGCCCGTTGGCGCTAAAGCCCCCATTTGCCGAAATCCCGCTAGGGTCAAAGGCGTAATGGGCGCATCCACCGCCCCCACAATCACCCGCGCACAGCGTCCCTGGCGCAGCCACTCCATCGCAAGCGCCACCGCCCAAGTCGCCGTCGCACAGGCCACGCTTGGTGCCGCCACCCAACTTTTGGCCCCCACCTTAGCAGCCACCATCCGGGCAAAACTTCCCGGCAAATGTTCCAACCATGTATGGAAATCGTCCCGCTCCCCGGCCAGCCATTGTTCCCACCGATATTGCGCTCCCCGGCTCGAACCAATCACCACACCGCAATCCGGTAACGGCAACTCCCACCCCGCATCCTGTAATGCTTCGGTGAGCGCATCCTGTAATAACACCCCTGGGTCTGTCGGTAGCCCTGTATCCATGTCGGCAGCCCGCGCCAAAGGCAAAGGGGGTATATGTGGGAACGGTTGCTGTATTTTGATAGGACAATGTCCTGCCAATAGGTTCTGCCAACTGGTGTGGGCATTTCTGCCGAGGGCGCAGACCAACCCCATGCCGACCACGCCGATGTTCATCCATCTCTCCGGCGCTGGAGCAAGAAACGATAGACCGGCAGACCGCGCTGGAGTACCGACCGTTCGCGTTCGGTGGGGATGCCAAAGGGATTCGCTGCCAGTGATTCCCCGCAACTGACAAACTGCGGGTGCTGCACAAAATGGTGGTACATTTCCATTGCCACCTCCCAGACATCCGATTGCAAAAATACTTCCCCCCCCGGCTGTAAATAATCGGCAATGACGGCCACCAAATCGGGTTGCACCAACCGTCTTTTTTTCTGTTTGCGCTTGAACCAAGGGTCAGGAAATTGAATTGTCACGCGCCGTAGGACGTTTTCAGGAAAACTAGCAAGAATGGATGCCAAATGCACATTTGCCTGGGCCATTAGAAAGTAAACATTCGTTAAATTATGGTTCATTCTCAGGGAATTAGCGTAATGAACCAGGGGTTGACGGATTTCTAAACCGAGAAAATTCCAATGGGGTTCCTGCTGAGCCATTTGCAACAAGAAATGCCCCTTGCCACAGCCAATATCCAGATGCAAAGGCCGTTCTATTCGGTCATAAATCAACCGCCAGTCTGTCAGAGGAATCGGTTGCAAGAAATGTTGACTGAGGGGATTAACGTGTTGGCGTACCCGCATGGCTCAGCTATGCAAATGGCAGCACTAATGCTAATATAAAAAATTGCCGGGACGCATAGCTCAGTTGGTTAGAGCACCACGTTGACATCGTGGGGGTCACTGGTTCGAGTCCAGTTGTGTCCATCACGGTCAACCGCATTTGCTCATGCTCCTGCTGGTACGCAGGGGGAAACGGGTATGAGTAATCTCCCGTACATTCACTTCATCCGGCCAACGACCCTGAGTACACCCCTGCTCGGCTCTAAGCCACCCATAAAAAAATGCCCCTAGGTTTTAGGGGCACTTGCCAATCTCCACAACGGGAGAATCGAGTTAAGAATTAGGCATTGATCGCAGGGGCAACCACCGGCTCACCCGCGGCCAAATCCAAGGGGAAGTTGTGCGCATTGCGCTCATGCATCACTTCGATCCCCAGGTTGGCCCGGTTGATCACATCCGCCCAGGTGTTGATCACACGGCCTTGGCTGTCAACCACCGACTGGTTGAAGTTGAACCCATTCAGGTTGAAGGCCATGGTGCTGATGCCCAGGGAGGTGAACCAAATGCCCACCACCGGCCAAGCCGCCAAGAAGAAGTGCAGCGACCGGCTGTTGTTGAAGCTGGCGTATTGGAAGATCAAGCGGCCAAAGTAGCCGTGCGCCGCCACGATGTTGTAGGTTTCTTCTTCCTGACCGAACTTGTAGCCGTAGTTCTGGGACTCATTTTCAGAGGTTTCCCGGATCAAGGAAGAAGTCACCAAGGAACCGTGCATGGCACAGAACAGCGCGCCACCGAACACACCAGCCACACCCAGCATGTGGAAGGGGTGCATCAGGATGTTGTGCTCGGCTTGGAACACCAGCATGAAGTTGAAGGTGCCAGAAATCCCCAAGGGCATCCCATCCGAGAAGGAACCTTGCCCAATGGGATAGATCAGGAACACCGCGGTCGCCGCCGCCACCGGCGCCGAGTAGGCCACGCAAATCCAAGGCCGCATCCCCAGCCGATAGGACAGCTCCCACTCCCGACCCATGTAGCAGAACACACCGATCAGGAAGTGCAACACAATCAGCTGGTAGGGACCGCCATTGTACAGCCACTCATCCAAGGAAGCGGCTTCCCAAATCGGGTACAGGTGCATCCCAATCGCATTGGAAGAAGGCACCACCGCAGCCGTAATGATGTTGTTCCCATACAGCAAGGAACCCGCCACCGGCTCCCGAATCCCGTCAATGTCCACGGGCGGAGCAGCAATGAACGCAATGATAAAGCAGGTGGTCGCAGTCAACAGAGTGGGGATCATCAGCACCCCAAACCAACCCACATACAGGCGGTTTTCCGTGCTGGTCACCCACTGGCAAAACTGCTCCCACAAACTGACGCTAGAACGACGTTCCAGAGTTGCAGTCATGGTTGTATAAGTCCACTGAACAACAGTTAGTAGGGATTACTCCCTGAACGTATCTTAGTCCATGCCGCCGATTTTGTGAAGGACTGTTACAAGTTTTTTATACTTTTGTTTTTCTAGCCGGGTGGCCAGCCCATGTCCCGTCCGCCCAGAACGTGCAGGTGCAGGTGATAGACGGTTTGACCACCTTGCGGGCCGTCGTTAATCACCAAGCGGTAGCCCTCGGTGAGTTGGTGCATTTGGGCGACCCGTTGCGCCGTCAGGAGCAGGTGTCCCAGCAGGGCTTGGTGTTCGGGCTGGGCTTGGGAGATGCGGGGGATGGGTTCCTTGGGGATCACCAGCAGATGCACGGGCGCTTGGGGGCGGATGTCCTGGATGACGATACAGAGGTCATCCTCATAGACAATGTTGGCGGGGATTTCCCGGCGGATGATCCGACCGAAGACGGTATCGCTACTCATAGATGAGAAAAGACAGGGCAAGTAACTTAGGAATCATCTTCAGTTTCCCAGAATCCGGTAAGCTAAATCGGAAACTTTATTAAAACTTTCAACGCACGGACCATGCTGACCAACCAGGACCGGGTGCAGGTACTCAGCGAAGCCCTGCCCTACATTCAGAGATTCACCGGACGCACCATCGTCATCAAATACGGTGGGGCGGCCATGCGGGAAGAGTCCCTCAAACAGCAGGTGATCAGCGATGTGGTGTTCATGTCCTGCGTGGGCCTGCGACCGATTTTGGTGCATGGGGGCGGCCCGGAGATCAACACCTGGCTGGACAAGTTGGGGATTGCCCCCCAGTTCAAAAACGGCCTGCGGGTGACCGATGCAGCCACCATGGACGTGGTGGAAATGGTGCTGGTGGGTCGGGTCAACAAGGAAATTGTGCGGTTGATTAACCAAGCTGGCGGCAAAGCGGTGGGTATCTCTGGCGTTGATGGCCATCTGATTCAAGCCCGTCCAGAAGGTTCCCATGACATCGGGTTTGTGGGGGAAGTCAAAAGCGTGCAAACCGGTTTGTTGGAAACCCTGATCCAGGGAGGTTATATTCCGGTGGTCTCCAGTGTTGCTGCTGATGAAACCGGGCAAGCTTATAACATTAATGCTGATACGGTAGCCGGAGAATTGGCCGCCGCTTTGGGGGCAGAAAAATTAATTTTACTGACCGATACCGCCGGCATATTGCGCGACCCCAATGATGCGAGTACCCTGTATCATTTCCTAAATATTCAACAGGCGCGGCAACTGATCGAGCAAGGCATCATCACCGGCGGCATGATCCCCAAGGTAAATTGCTGTGTACGTTCCCTGGCCCAGGGCGTGAAAGCCGCCCATATTTTAGATGGCCGTTTACCCCATGCCCTGTTGTTAGAAATTTTCACCGATACTGGCATTGGCTCGATGATTGTGGCTTCAGGATCGGGAAATTAGCCCAAAAAACAATTTACGGGTCAATCCGGTGATCCACAAAATAGGTAATCCGTCGAAATTTAGCCAGCCGCAATTCCTGCATGGTTTGCACCATACATTGCCGGCTGGCGGGGAAATCATGACATAGGGGGTCTTGCGTATGTAAATTGATATAGTCTACTTGATAGATTGGCACTTGGCCGTAAAAGGCCGCCCAATTGCTGTAGGTACTAGGAGGAGCAATCATATAATCAACCTGCGCCAGAGCATACAAATCTTCAATCACATGACCCGAACCAAAATGTACCAAAAAACCTCTGAATATATCCCTTTGGTCTCGAAAATTTTCATCTGAAAAAAAACAATAAATCCCACCTGTTTTCCTGGTAACTCATTCACCATTTTTTCCATAGCAATCTACCAAATTTCTCATCCATGAAACCCTCCATACAACCGGTAATCTCCTGCTCGGATATGTAAACCTACAATTACATCATACTTATCCCGCAGGGGTTGCAAAAAAACCTGAATGCGCTGCTGATACATGGGCAAGGGTGTAAAGCATTCCCGAATCTTTTGCTGATGCTTTACAAAGTAACGGGGGGATCGCACATACCAAGCACGGATAAATAAAATATTTTTAACTGATAAGTCATCAATAATCAGAGGATTACCCCAATGTTTTCCAGGTTCGGGGATCACTTGCACATAGGTCTTTAGTTGGGAATATAGATGAATTAGTTTACGTACACCCCGGGCGCTGGTGTAGATTACATTTCTTAGCCATCGCTGATTGATAGGATATGGTTCCAAATATCCCGCCGTGGGGGAAAACGAAACACGTAAGGGTCACCTGCAGTACCGATAAAATAGGGAGTGTATTCGGCAAATCCCCAATCCATCAGCGTATGATTTGTCTCTAAGGCCTAGGCCATTAAGTGAGCAGTAATTAATAAGCGATTTCCCAGGCGTCCAAAGCGGTGGGTTAGAATAATCATGATGGAGCATCATTGCTCAACCACCACTGGGATAGTACCCTAGATCAAAATAAGTGTCAATTCAATCTGCCAAGCTTCCGGTTACTTAGCGAGTCATTGAGCCGCAACCGATTCCCAAATATCTGCTTGCCCTATGACTGGATTTGACCCTTTTCAGCCGCAGACTTGGCCGGTGCGTATCCATGATTTACCCAGGGAGGGCTATCTGGTAGGTGGTGCAGTTCGGGATAAATTACTCCAGCGTTCCAAACACCATTGGGATTTGGATATTGTTCTGCCTCTGGATGTAATTCCTTTGGCGAAACGGCTTGCCCGGAACTATCACGCCAATTATGTGGTTTTAGACCAGGAACGTCAGATTGTCCGGCTGATTTTTCCGCAGATCACTCTGGATTTGAGTCAGCAACAGGGGGAGGATATTTACACCGACCTTAGCCAGCGGGATTTTACGATCAATGCAATGGCTTGGCATTACCACACTGGCGAACTGATTGACCCCCACAACGGTCAACGCGATTTAGCAATCCAAACAATTCGCATGGTACATCCTGAGAATTTGCGCTGTGATCCCTTGCGCCTATTTCGCGCCTATCGGTTGGCGGCACAGTTGGGGTTTGTGATTGAATGCCATACCCGCAGGGTGATGCAAAGTTATGCCCCCCTGTTAGCCCATATCGCACCCGAACGATTCCAAAATGAATTGCATTTGCTCTTGGCAAGTAACCGGGGGGCTGAACATCTATTACAGGCGTGGAGGGATGACATCTTGACTGCTTGGTTCCCAGCCATTCAAACCCATTGGATCGAGTTGTTGCCCCGCTGGGATGACCTGCCATATACCTACCCGGAATTAGCTGTTTATTTGCAACAGGAATTGCGGCCCGAACGCTCGGTACTCAACACCCTCAAATTGCGCTGTTTGCTACCTGAAGATGTGGCCAATGCACAGCATCTTTTAAGTCAATTGCGCTACAGCCGTGCGGAGATGCAATATGTGAGTAAATTAATTGAACTCTGGCCGGTATTCCAGACCTTACTCAACCAACCCCAACCCTCGATTCCGGCGCAATTTGACCTATTCCAAAAAGCAGGGCAGGTGCTGCCTGGGTTGCTGGCGGTGGCTCTGGTCCATGATTACCCCTGGTCGGCAGTGAGCAGTTGGTTGCGGCGATTTGCCGATCCCCAGGACCCGGTGGCGCACGCTCTGCCATTGGTCAGCGGCCATGACCTGATGCGGACCTTTCACCTGGCCCCTAGCCCCCAGGTGGGCGAATTGTTGCAGCAACTGGCGCTTGCCCATGCCCAAGGCCAGATCAGCACGCCCGCTGAGGCGCTCGCCTTCGCCCAGGCCTTGGTCAGGGGTTCATCCTAGGTTTTGGGCTGTCCCAGGCGGGGTTCCGTGCCCTGGAGCAACCGTTGGATGTTGGCGCGGTGACACCAAGTGATGTAAAGCGTCGCCAGCAGGACATAGAGTTGATAAGCCGGGGGAATGCCCAACCCCACCGCCAAAGCCAAAGCGGTCAAACAAGCCCCTAGAGAACCCACCGAGACAATCCGCACCGTAGCCACCAGCACGCCAAACATTCCCAAAGCGCCCACCGCCACTGGCCAGGCAAACAGGGCCAACAATCCTAACCCGGTCGCGACGGATTTGCCCCCCTGCCAATTGATCCACACGGATTTGCTGTGCCCCACCACCGCCATCAGGGCGTATCCCAATTCCCACCAGAGCCGCTGGTCGCCTGGGTTTAGGGCAGGAAACGTTTGCCACAGCCAGCGCGCCACTGCCACCGCCGCTACCCCTTTGGCCACATCCACCAGAAAAACCACCAGCGCGGGGACCACGCCCAGAGTGCGTAGGACGTTGGTGGCCCCGGTGGAACCAGAACCCATTTGGCGAATGTCCACCCCCGCCAAGCGTCCCGCGATGTAGCCTGGCGGTAGGGAGCCGCACAGATAAGCCAACAATAGCAGCAGCAGGTTTACGGCCATGAACGGGGTTTCTCCAACCGCACCAGATACCATTCCATAAACTGACCGTCGCCCCATTCCCAGCGGCAGCCGGTGTCCAACAAATACTGCACCCGCTCGGCAACAGTGGGATAGGCAGCCAATTCTGGGCTAAGTTCCGACGCCTGCGTTAATAATTCCGCCAATTTGTTCCGCAATTCCGCTTCGGTGTAAAACTGTTCTGGGGCATCAGCCGTCAATACCACATACTGATCTCCTTCGTACATCCGTGGGTCGGCCATCCCTGGTCACTCCTGCTGAAATCGAATAATGCCCCTTAGTATTCTAATTGATTTTTACCCTTATTTCCAGGTACCTTTACAATCCTCAGCCCAGCCGGGAAGGCCACCCTCAGACCTCAATCCAGGGCAAGAATTACCGCCGGGGCAATGAGCACGGAAACATAACAGAAATTGAGTAATTGACCAAACAGATGCCACTTGATTTACCAGGCAGTTACCCTAGACGTTCTCCTAAGAATGACCACTTTGACCGGGCAGCAAAGGGGTTTTCATTCGGGTTGAAATTGCTGCACATTCATTTTGCCAGAAAATAAGCCTGCTACAATCACCACTAGTAGCATTGCCGTGTGAACCAACGGTCGCCGGTATGTCAAATGGTGGATACGGGGGACATCCAAATCAAGGCAGATTCGCGTAATCGGGTGACGGGCGACCGGTTGGTGACGGTGCTATTGACCCGATTCCCTTACACGCTGTTACAGGAATTGGCAACCCATCGGCTGTTGCGCCAGGGTGGGGTGGTGGAGGTTCTAGGCGACACCAATCCCTTTACGGAAGTGACCAGCCGTTCTAGTGGCTCGTCACGGGCAATTCCGGTGGAGCGGGTGATTCAGCGCATTTTAGATGACCCATTTATTCCCAGATTCAGCAAGCACCAAAAGGGGATGCAGGGGATAGAGGTGGACGACCCGGAATTTCAACACCAAAACGAAACGCTGTGGCGCCAGGCGTTGGAGCGCAACATTGAACTGGCTCGCAAACTAGCCGCGCAGGGCGTGCATAAACAACACGTCAACGACCTGTTAAAACCATTTCTGCGCATTCCCATCTTGATTACCGCCACCGAATGGGAGAATTTCTTTCGCCTGCGGACGGATAAACCCTGCCGCCCGGAATTTCGGGAATGGGCCATTGCCATGCAAGCGGCAATCGCACAATCCACGCCACAAGAGCTAAATCCTGGCGAGTGGCACATCCCCTTTGGTGACCAGATGCCGCCGGGGCTATCATTGACAGAGCAATTACAGGTGGCCACGGCGCGTTGTGCGCGGTTGTCCTACGCAACGCATGACGGTAAACGAGACGTACAAGAGGACGTGCGGCTGTACCACCAACTGCGACACGATGGGCACATGGGGCCGTTTGAACATTGCGCTATGGCCGTCGCTGCCTATTTGGATGCGCCGCCTGTGATTCCTTGTTATGCCCGGATTCCTGACCACCCTGCCCCCGTGTTCACCCGCAATTTCCGGGGCTTTTATAGCTACCGGGCCATGGTTGAAGATGGGCTATGATTCTGGTTGACCACGAACTGCTGCAACTCTGTCACGCCGACCCGCCCTTGGTGACCCCTTTTGACCCTAGTTTGATCAATCCGGCGTCGTTAGATATTCGCATCGGTACGTCAGCGCTGATCGAACAGGAAAACGGGGCACAAGTGCCGTTGGATTTGCATGCTTACCACGCAGACCGCCCCTATCTCCTGGCACCGCAAACATGGCTGTTGGTGGCCTCTTTGGAGATGTTCCATATTCCGGTGTTTACGGCCGGTGAAGTGCGTCTCAAATCGTCACGGGTACGGGAAGGGTTTGATTTGGCACTGGCACTGTGGCTTGATCCGGGTTGGCAAGGTGCGCATCTGACCATGGCCCTGCGCAATAACACCCGCTTCCGCCACTTGGGAATTTATCCAGGCTTGAAAATTGCCCAGGTGATCCTGCATCGCCTGTCCAGTACGCCCCACCGCCATTACGGGGAAACAGGACGATATAATTTTGACCAACACGTGCAAGGGTCTAAAGGGTGAGGGGTTGCCTCTAATCAGCTATCTACTGAAAAACGCTGAACTTCAATGAACTCAGCTACTCTTTTTGGGGATATGTTATCATAGACTT
>NZ_JBRCEP010000024.1:0-14885 GCF_053491055.1 Gloeomargarita sp. | reverse complement strand
CTGCACGGGGCGGGGGGGCAGGAACCGCGGTTGAGTCTGGGGTTTGGGTTGAGTCAGGGGAGGAGCACTAGGTTCGGGCGTGGCTTGGGTAATCGGCCGGGGTTCGGGTTGGGTGATGGGACTGGGAACGGGTTCGGGTGTGGCTTGGGCAATCGGCTGGGGTTCAGGTTGGGGTGTTGGTTGGGTGATGGGACTGGGAAGGGGTTCAGGTGTGGTTTGGGCAATCGGACTCGGTTCTGGCTGGGATGTGGTTGTGGGTGGGGTGGGGGTTGCCGTTGGCCGACGGGTCGTTTCCAGATTGAGCGGGACATCGGGGCGGACTCTTCCCTGAGCCACAGCATTGCGCTCTGCGCGGTTGGGCGTTTCGGGAGGCGGTGGCTGGTCCAGGGCTGTCTTGGGCGCATCCACCAGTTCAATTGGCGGTGGTTCTGCCGTTTGGGTCAGTTCCAAAGGCGAATCAACCCATTGCAAGGCCAACAGTACGGCTGCATGCACCACCAAGGAACCGCCAAGATAAAGGCTCAAATTGGCCGGTCGTGGCCGCCGCCATCGCCACCTGGACACCATAACCCCACACCCTGTTGGTTGGTCCCAACGGATTATTTCCACCGTATAGTCTAACAAGTCATTTCCGGGGATTTTTTGCCCCTTTGCCGGTGACGCTGCTGCCGGGCCGTTTGTTTCATACTAGAAAAGGTCACGTAGGGGGCGATAGATGGCGGACCATTCGGCAGGTTTTCGTCGTCAAGGCGGCGATTGGCAACTGTTGCAACATTTGGGGCGTTATGCCCTGGCCTATCGTTCGCTCCTGGTGCTGAGCTTTGTTTTACTCCTGCCTTTGGCGTTTGCCGGTGCAATTCAACCGGTGCTCATTGGGCAAGCGGTGTCCCTGATTCGGCGAGAGCCTGTGGTTGCCTTTTTGCAGGCGCTTCCCCTATCCCAAGGGCTGAGAATCATTGCTTTGTTGCTGTTATTGACGGTGGTGTTGCGCCTGAGTTTGCAAGGGATACAAAGTTATTTGATTCAAAAAGTAGGGCAGAATATCACCGCTGACATTCGCCAAGATTTGTTTCACCATGTACTGGCGTTGCCCATGACCTATTTCGACCGCACGCCGGTTGGGAAATTGATTACCCGTTTGACCAGCGATGTGGAAGCTTTGGGTGATGTATTTGCCACGGGAGCTGTTGGGATTTTGATTGATATTTTTACGCTTATCGCCCTGGCCGTTGTGATGTTTATGGAGCAGTGGCTTTTGGCACTCATTTTGTTGGTGCTCTTGATTCCTGTAACCGGATTAATTACCTACTTTCAAGCCCAATTTCGCCAGGCGAATTACCAATCCCGTGAGGAATTATCCCGCCTCAACACCCTGATTCAAGAAAATATCCAGGGTGTCAACATTGTGCAAATTTTTGGACGAGAACGATACAATGCCGCACTATTTCGCCGGGTCAATCAACGCTACAACCGTGAGGTAGATAAAACCATTTTCCACGATGCGGCCATCTCGGCCACCTTGGAATGGATTGCGTTAGTAGCAATTGCGGTGGTGTTGATGGTTGGAGGTGGGTTGGTGCTGGGGAAGCATTTGACGTTTGGGGTGTTGGCGAGTTTTATTTTGTTTGCCCAACGTTTGTTTGACCCCTTGCGGGAGTTGGCGGAGAAATTTACGCTCATTCAAGCGGGGTTGACGGCGGTGGAGCGGATTCAAGAAATTCTCGCCCAACCGGTAAGTATTTGCGACCCGCCAACCCCTTTAACTTTACCGGCGCAAGGGGGTGGGGAAATTTGTTTTGAACAGGTGTGGTTTGCCTATCAACCCGGGGAATGGGCGGTCAAAAATCTAAATATTCGGATTTATCCGGGGGAAAAGGTGGCATTAGTGGGGCCGACGGGGGCGGGGAAAAGCTCGGTGATCCGCCTGCTGTGTCGTTTGTATGAACCCAACCGAGGACGCATTCTCATTGATGGGGTGGATATTCGGCAATTGGCGCAAGCGGATTTGCGTCGGTATGTGGGGGTAATTCTGCAGGAGCCGTTTTTATTCAGCGGCGATATTTACAGCAATATTGTGCTGGGCGAATCCTATTCTTTGGCGGAGGTGGAGGCGGTGGCACGGCAGTTGCAGATACATGAATGGATCGCCCAACTGCCCCAGGGATACCATACGCCGGTGCGGCAACGGGGGAGCAATTTGTCCACCGGCCAAAAACAGTTGATTGCCTTTGCACGGGTCGCGATTCGCCAACCCCGGATTTTGATTTTTGATGAGGCGACGGCGAGTTTGGATGTGGGGACGGAAGCGGTGCTCCAAGCCGCCTGGCAAAAGCTGTGGCAGCAGCGGACGGTGGTGATGATCGCCCATCGTTTGGCGACGATTCGCCAGGTGGATCGGATTTTGGTTCTGCAAGCGGGTCAGGTGGTGGAAATGGGTGCCCATCAGGAATTGTTGGCCAAAGGGGGACTTTATGCTCACTTGCATCGCTTGCAATTTCCGGGGTTAGGGGTGAGTTGATTCGCCATCCAGGGTATGATAACAGGTGTTCCTTTCATCTCGGGTCGAAACATGGCAGACATAACGGAGTTGGTACTCAAACGGGCGGTGAATATCAAAGTGATTGTGACCCCCCGTTGGAAGGAAGAGACCCTGCAAATTTTGCAGTCCCAAATCAATCAAATTGATGCCCGCACCCAACAGATTGATGTCCAGTTGCAGCGGGCGATGACGGAACTCAAAAAACAACCGCCCAGTCCCCAGGTGACGGAGCAAATCAATACGATCCAATTCCAGGCCAACGATGAAAAAAGCAAACTCCTGGAGCAGAAAAATCAAATTTTGAACCAGTTGACCCAGGTACAAACCCTGGAGATGGAACAGGAAGTCAATCAGGGACAGTTGGACAGCTATTTCACCATCAAGGTCGGGGAAAATTTAATCCAAAAAATGCAGGTAGAAGTGGTACTCCGAGACGGGGTAGTGCAGGAAGTGCGGGGTGTGATTTAGTTTTTCAAGACATCGCGGGCGGTAACCAAGGTCTCGCCGCTCCCCAAGGACCAGAGGGCGGCTAGGGCTTGGGCTTGGCTGACCATTTTTTGGGGTAAAAACAAACGGGTGCGTCCCCACACGCGCCGCACAGTGCTGGGTTGGTGGCCGTAATCGGCCATGAGTGCCGCCAACGCCAGCGGGTCAAGGGTGGCCGCATCCTGAAACCCCCAGGTTTTTTCCACATCGGCTACGGTCGCCGGGGGTAACGTGCCGGGGACATCCAAACTAACTTTCCAGGCCACCAGGGCAGCGCGGGTGAGGGGTTGGTCGGGTTGAAACCGGGTGGGGGCCGTCGGGCTGGTCAACCGGCTGGGCAGGATGCCGGCTTCGGCCAAACCTTGAATGGCGGGGAAATCCGGGTCCGAGCGGGGCACATCGGTAAATACGGGCGGACTGCCCAGGGTCGCAGGGCGCACCTGCCGTTCGATCTGATCCTGGTACAGCCGTTGTTGCACCGCCATCAACCAGCGGGCAAATTGGCGGCGGGTCACGGGTTCGGCCAAACGCACTTCGCTGGCGGGAATCACCCCCAAACGCAACACATCGTACACCAAGGGTTGCAGGGCCGTTGGTACGGTCGTGAGGTTGGCCACCACCGGCGTCGGGCTGGGTTCTGGAGAAATGACCACCTCCGGGCTAGGGGTATCCCGCTGGGGGGAGTTCGTCGCTTGCGGGGTGGGGTTCGGGGAAGTGAGTTGGGGGTCAGGGGCCAGCGAACGCTCTAGGCCACTCCCTTGGCAACCCGCTAGGAGAACCAAGAGCACGACTCCCAAATTACCGGCGAGAACAGATTTCCTGCTCATGGGTAGGGGCGCCCTCGCCAAAGATGAACCGCATTGGAGTTATTCCCATGCCGAGCTGGATAGACACAGATTTCTGGCACATCCGTCAGCGCGTGAATGCTGGCTAAAACAGTCGCAACCGCATCAACGTTTCGGGGTTCGGCTTCCCAGAGAAACACTCCCCCTATCACTGCGACTTCACCAGTCGGTTGATGAAATTTCTTGGGCCTTTGTAGTTGGTCAAATCCGCCAACTGCTCCAGAGTTTTCACCCCAGGATAAAGCTTGCCATTGATTTCCCAAGTCGGATACCCTTTGATCCCCGCCTTTGCACACAATTGCGGCTGGCTATTGACACCCTTGGGGTCGCATTCAATGTAGTTAATTTTCTCGCTCGCCTCTTTCCCAAATAACTGTTTTTGCTGATGACAATGGGGACACCAATAAGCACCATATTCCCGCGCGCCCACCCTGTTCAAATGCTCAACCAAGGCCAATTCCGCCGGCCCGGAACGCGTGGTCACCGGGGGCGGTGATTGCAACCCTTGCGTCGTCGGACTCCCCGCCTGTACCGGCGCATCCACCCCATGATAGGCCGCCAAAATTCCCAACAAGGCCACCAAAACGACCACCAAAGCCGTCGTGAGCAATTGCCCTACATCCCGCCACACCCGGCCAAAGGTAGCCAAAAACCACAGGCATACGCTCAAGATTGCCGAAGTGACGCAATAGACACACCAGGCGCCAATTTTCACCGCCATCAAATACACAAAATAGCCGCTGGAAACCAGCATGGCCGTCGTCAGGGCAAACAACAGCCACGCCCAGGGAAAATCCTCTTCCTTGGACTGCCGCGGCGCCAAAAACACCGCCACCACCGCCACCGCCAGATAAAACCCAAACCCCACCAGCGACAGAGGAATGCCAAACAACTGGGCGTACTCACTCTTGAGAACCTGGTCACAGCCGGTCGTCGGACAGACCACACTGCCGCCCAGCCAATGGGTGATGGTGATATAGGCGGTTTCAATCGCGCCAATCCCGGCCAGAATGCCCATCATCGGGCGGGCATGGCGCTGCCACCAGGGGGCGCTACGGCGACGGTTGAGTAATTTGCTCATAGGCTTCGTTGGGATGGGTTTGAGACCGATACCCAGGACTCAGATCGGCGGTTTCCGGTTCCAGGGCACGGCGTACCGCTTGCACAAAATGGCGCACGCGCTGGGGGTCAATCGGCTGTTCAATCTGACCTTTGCGCTTGAGTGAACTCGCCACAATCACCCCATCGGCGGCTGCTAATAAGTGTGCCACATTATCGGCATTCGCTCCACTCCCCACCAACACCGGCACATGGCCCGCCGCCGCCCGTGCCAATTCCAAATCTTCTCGCGTCGGGGGATGCCCGGTAGCCCAACCGGAGAGAATCACCGCATCCGCCAGACCCCGCTGGATCGTCTCTTGCACCGCCGTCGTGAGATTCGGCGTGCCCAGGGGACGGGCGTGTTTGACCAACACATCGGCAAAAATCTTGACCCCACTGTCCAACTCCCGCCGGTAGCGCAACAGCCGATAGGCGCACCCTTCGATCAACCCCTGGTCCGTCGCCATCACCCCCGTCAAGACATTCACCCGGATAAAGGCTGCCCCCACATTGTGGGCAATCGCCAGCGCACTGATGGCATCGTTGCGTAAGACATTGATCCCCAAAGGCACATCCACCAAGGCCCGCACCCGCTGTGCCACCAAACTCATGGCGCTGACCACCGCTGGGTCCACCTGGTGCTGGGTAAACGGGGCATCAAAAAAATTTTCGATGATAATGCCATGCACTCCCCCTGTTACCAAGGCGCTGGCCTCCTGTTCTGCTCGCTCGATGACCGCCGTCAGACTCCCTCCCCAGCGGGGGGACGTGGGTAAAGGGAGCAGATGAACAACCCCAATTACCGGATGGGCCGTGCCAAAAACCCGCACTAAATCCATGCCGTTTGCCGCAGTGCCTTGTCCTCTATTATACCCCTGCTGTGGGATGCAATCTTAATCTGTTCTTCATTTTCACCATCAATTCCTGTCGCCCCGGCGAGAACCCCTCCCGGCACCAAGGGCCCTCCTGACAACGTCAAGGCACCGAAGCGGTTACAGGTCGGAAAGCCCTCCCCTGCGAATTACTATCAACCTCACAGCATCCTAAACCATGCTAGAACGTTTGGGTTTCTTCCGTGTTGACCGTTGCCGATTTAATACTGCGAAAATCAATACTTTGCGTATGCTTCTTAAATTCTTCATCCGTCATGACCGGGATGAAATAGCGCGCTTCCACATCCCCAAAGCTGATAATGTCCCCATCTTTGAGTTCCCCACTGACCCATTCTTTATTGTTGACCCGCGTGCCATTGGCGCTGCGATTTCCCCTGCTGTCGCCGTCGAGCAACCGGTAACGATACCCCTTGGTTTCCGGGTTGGGCAGGCGCAAAAGAATGGCATGGCGCCGGGAGACGGTTTTGGAATTCAGCACAATCGCATTACTCGGATCGCGCCCTATCGAATAGGTCGCCGCCTCGAGCGCAATGGCGCGGGAGCCGTCATCATCGTGGATCACCAACAAATGATGCTCTCTGGGGGTGTCACTCATGGGTTGGCCAAAGGGAAAGAATCACAAGCGGTAACCAACATTGCCGTGGCGGGGAATAATTTCTATCTTGGCATAAGTCACACCGCAGGCGCTCAAGAATTTAATTTTTGTTTTAAGAGTTCGTTGGTGCGTTGGGGGTCGGCGCGTCCACCGGTCTGTTGCATAACTTTCCCCACAAAAAAGCCGAACAGTTTGGTCTTGCCACTGCGATACTGGGCCAGTTCCTGAGGATGGGCCGCCAACACCTGGTCAATGTAGGCGCTCAACACCGCCGGGTCGGATACTTGGGTTAAGCCTCTCGCCTCCACGATGGCTTGGGGAGAACCCCCCTGGCTGAGCAATTCCGGCAGCAGTTCCTTAGCAATTTTGCCGCTGATGGTGCCTGCTTGAATGAGGCCAATCAATTCGGCCAACTGCTCCGGGCGGCAGGCCACCTGACGAATATCCTGTTTTTGCGCTTTCAGCCAGGCCGTCAGGTCACCGGTGATCCAATTGCTGGCCAGTTTCGGGTCGGCGCCGGCAGCTACCGTCGCTTCAAAATACTCAGCCATCGCCCGTTCATCGGTCAGCACCCGGCTGTCGTAGGCCGATAACCCCAATTCCTCCTGGTAGCGGCGGCGCTTGGCGTGGGGCAATTCCGGCAGTTGCGACCGCCAATGGGCGATTTGTTCTGGCGTCAGTTGAATGGGCGGCAAATCCGGCTCCGGGAAATAGCGGTAATCGCTTGCCCCCTCCTTGGTGCGCATACTCACCGTGCGCTGGCTGGCTTCATCCCACAGGCGGGTTTCCTGCACCACCCGCTCCCCGGCTTCCAAAACCGCCATTTGCCGTTTGGCCTCGTAGTCAATCGCCCGCTGGATGGCATTGAACGAATTCATATTCTTAATCTCGACCTTGGTGCCAAAACGGGTTTCCCCCACCCGCCGCACGGAAATATTCACATCACAGCGAAAGGAACCTTCCTGCATATTGCCGTCACAGACTCCCAGGTAGCGGACAATCCGGCGCAACTCCTGGGCATATTCCGCCGCTTCTGCACCGGAGCGCAAATCCGGGCCGCTGACAATTTCACACAAAGGGACGCCCGCCCGGTTGAAATCCACCAGCGAATAGTCCGACCCCGACAGCCGCTCCGCCCCGGCATGCACCAATTTGCCCGCATCTTCTTCCATGTGCAACCGTTGGATGGTCACCCGCTTGCGGTAAAATTTGCCCTGGTCATCTGCCAGTTCAATTTCTAACCAGCCGTTGGTGGCAATGGGCAAATCGTACTGGGAAATCTGATAGTTTTTGGGTAAATCGGGGTAGAAATACTGTTTGCGGTCAAATTTACTGTAGGGGGCAATGGTGCAATTCAAGGCCAAACCCGTTTGCACCGCATAGGCCAACACCTGTTCGTTCAACACCGGCAACACCCCCGGATGCCCCAAGCAAATGGGACACACCTGGGTATTGGGCGGCGCGCCAAAGGCCGTGCTACAACCGCAGAAAATTTTTGTGGCCGTCCCCAACTGGCAGTGAATTTCCAAGCCGATGATGGTTTCGTAGGCAGTGGCAACGGTGGCAGTCATGCAGTGGTTGCTTTCTCAGGCACAAACCTATTGTACACCTCCCGGAGTTGCTACCCCAGCAGTTGCCAGGGGACGAAAAACTCACGGGGCAGCAGCACGGGTTTTGCGGAAAAAATCAGGGTGGTGTGGTAGGTATCCGAGTTCACCGCTACCCCCACCAAGGGTTTACCCAGCCGTTTGCCCACCTCCTGGTAGTCCCGGTAACGGTTGCGCGCCACCCGGAGCGCTTCTGGTTCCAACAGCACAGGGGGAGCTGTATGTTCCGCAAGGGGTGGCATGGCAGAACCGGGGGCAGGGAACAGTTCCAGTTTAGCCTACGGGCAAATGGGTTAAGTTTGCTTGAGTTGCATTAGGCGACCTATTGGGTGAGGAAAGCCCCTTCAGCAACCTAGGTAGGTTAAGGTTGTCGCCTGAAGATTCATGGCCAGGCCACTGTGGGGCTACGCCCAGCGACCCATAGCATGTCAACCTTTGTATGCTTAGCTATATTGGCCAACCAAAGGGGATGGGTACACGGGCATCAAGGCCATCAACCGTGGGGTCGTGCCGGAAGTTCCCTATTCAGTTTGGCGAGCAGATAAACTAAAGTAGTTAAAGACAAAGCAGTGTCCCCAAACTGAGTCCCAGGTGAGTTACTGTTTTAACCCTGCCTGCACCCGCCCCCAAAACCCCGAAGGTTCGCTGGTTTGCAGCAATTGTGGGGCCAGTTTGATCTTGAATCATCAGGGACGGCAATACCGGATGAAAAAGTGTTTGGGGTATGGCGGGTTTGGTGCCACTTTTGCCGCCGTTGAGGAAAATCTCCCTGGTAAACCCCTGTGTGTGATTAAGCAGTTACGGCCACCGGTGGACAACCCGGACGACCACATTTATCAGATGGCCAAGGAATTGTTTGAGCGGGAAGCGGAAATTTTAGGGCGGTTGGGGAACCATCCCCGTTTGGCGGCCCTGCGGGATTATTTTGCCGACCCACCCCATTTCTATATGGTGCAGGAGTACGTGGATGGGACGACACTGCAGGCGGAGGTGCGGGAAAAGGGGCCTTATGAAGAGGGTGCGGTGAAACTCTTTCTGCGGCAGATGTTGCCGGTGTTGCAGTACATCCACGAGCATGGCACCATTCACCGGGACATCAAACCGGCCAATATCATGCGGCGCAAAGTGGATGGGGAATTGGTGTTGATTGATTTTGGGGCGGTCAAGCAGGTGGGGCAAATTCCCGCCGGGGCAGAAGGGGAATTGACGCAGTTTGCCATTGGCACGGCTGGGTATGCACCGCCGGAGCAGTTGTCGATGCGTCCTGTTTATGCCAGCGATATTTATGCGCTGGGGGCTACCTGTTTGTACCTGCTCACGGGCAAATCCCCCAAGGAGTTGGAAACTGACCCCCAAACCGGGGAAATTCGCTGGCGGCAGTACGTGCGGGTGAGCGATGCGTTTGCCCAGGTGTTGGACCGGATGCTGGCGGTTTCCCTGAAACAGCGCTATGCCACGGCGGGGGCGGTGCTGCGGGCCCTGGATTTGGAACCCTATTACGGCAACCTGGCGCAGGGGTTACGCACCGCCAAGCCCACATCGCCGCCGGTTGCGCCTTCTCCTCTCCCGGAACCTGCCGCCGGCGATAGCAAATACAGCCAGTTGGCCGCGGCGATTCGTGCCCGCAAAGCCCGCGCCTTGAACCTGGAGACCAGCACAGAAACTGAGAGCGACAAACTCACCCCCAGTCGGTTAAAACATGCGTTGCGGCAAGGGAGAAAAGACTTTGCCGGTTGTGATTTCCGCGAGTATGACCTCCAAGGGGAAATGCTCATGGGGTGTATTCTGACGGAAGCCATCTTAACCAAGGCCAACTTGCAGGGGAGTATTTTGGAGGAGGCCAATTTAGGGCGGGCCAATTTGCAGGGGGCGAATCTGCAAAAAGCCAATTTACACAAGGCCTATCTCAGTTTTGCCAATCTCCAGGGCGCCGACTTGCGCAATGCGAATTTAACCGAAGCCTACCTCCGCAATGCCAATCTCCGGGATGCCAATTTGTGTGGCGCCAATTTGGAAGGGGCTTTGGTCTCGGATGAACAATTGGCGTTGGCCCGCATTAACTGGGCGACCAAACTGCCGACGGGTGCCAAACGTAGCCACAACTGGTGGCTGTTGTAATCGGTTCGCGGGTCAGGTGGCGGGAACTGCCCTGTGCGTCGGCGTGAGGACGATGTATGATGAGGGTTTGACCCATCGTTGTCAAAGGCTAAAGCGAGGGACTATGGTGGGAGTGGTGTGAGGCCTCAAAGACATGAAGCGTCGCTTCCTCTGCGGATGGTTGTCCGGATTGCTCACGGCGGGCATGGTTGGTTTCCCGGCTGCTCTGACATGGGCATCGCCAGCCAATGCTTCTGGTGAACTGCCTGGGTTGCCCCCCCTGGCACCGGTGACACCGATACCACCCGCTTCGCCGGGGATTCAGGATTTTCGCAATTTACCGCCGTTGCTGGTGCCTGTCTTGCCCGAAGCCAATCCCCTGGCAACCCCCACCGAACCCGGCGATGTCACGATTACGACTACGCAAGCCCTGAGTTTGCAACAGGCGTTGACACTGGCAGCGCGTACCAACCGGGAATTGCAAGCGGCCCGTGCCCAGATTGAGGCGGCCCGTGCCGCCCTGCGGCAAGCCCAGGCGGCTTTGTTTCCTACCTTGGAATTCCAGTCCGACTTTCAGCGCAGCGAGTCGGCACAGGCGGAAATTGCGGCGCGGGTGGCGCGGTTTGGGGGCGGGAACGATGGGCCGTCGCTCACCTGGGATGGCACGTTGCGGTTGAGTTACAGCATCTATGCGGGTGGGCAACGGGCGGCGCGGATTCAACAGGCACAGGAGCAATTGCGGCAGGCGGTTCTGAATGCGGTGCGGGTGGCGCAGGAGTTGCAGTTGAATGTGGCGCGCGCCTATTACGACCTGCAAAATGCGGATGCCCAGGTGACGATTGGGCAATCGGCGGTGCGGAATGCGGAAGTGAGTTTGCGGGATGCCCAGGCGCAGTTGCGGGCGGGGGTGGGAACGCAGTTTGCCGTGTTGCAGGCGCAGGTGCAACTGGCCAATGCCCAGCAGCAGTTGGTCAATGCCCAGCGGGACCAGGTGGTGGCCCAGCGCAATTTGGTGCAGCTTCTCAGTCTGGGCAATCAGGTGACGGTGACGGCTTCCGACCCGATTGCACGGGCGGGAGACTGGACGTTGCCCTTGGAGCAGAGCATTCTTTTGGCCTGGCAGCAGCGCCCGGAACTGGTGATCCCGCTTTCCCAGCGGCGGTTTCAGCAGGCGCAACGGGAACTGGCGCTCGCCGGGATTCGCCCCAATGTGAGCCTGTTTGCCCAGACGGATTACCTGCGCTTTTTTGAAAGCCCGACGGGTTTGGAACGGGGCGGGTTTGGGCTGGGCTATGTCTTCGGTGTGCAGTTGCGCTTGACCTTGTTTGACGGGGGGGCCGCCTTGGCTGGGGCGCGTCAGGCCGAGGCCAACATTGCCGTCGCCGATATTAACTACGCCAACGTCCGCAACCAGGTGCGCTTCCAGGTAGAGCAGGCATTGAGCGACCTACGGGCCAACGAGACCAATATCAAAACGGCAGCCCTGGCGTTGGAGCAGGCCAACGAGAGTTTGCGCTTGGCGCGGTTGCGCTTCCAAGCGGGCGTCGGCACCCAAACCGATGTGATCAACCAGGAGAATGCCCTCACCCAGGCGCAAGGGAATTTGGTCGCCGCCGTCTTGGGGTATAACCGCGCCCTGGCCGCCTTGAATCGCGCCGTCGGCAATACGCCCTTTGTTTTTGCCCAGCCACCGGCAACGCCCTAACTTTGCCGTTCCAGCCAGGCTTGAAACATCAACACCGGCCAAAGTTGCGCTTGCCAATTAAAGCGACCCTGCACATGTTCCTGCCATGTTTGCTGAATGATTTGGGATTCAAAATAGCCCTGTTGGTGCAAGCGCTGGGGGTGTAGCAATCCTTCTGCCCAATCGCGCAACGGGGGCTGACGCAACCATTCGCCCAGCGGCAGGGCAAACCCCTGTTTGGGACGTGCGAGCAACTTTGGGGGCACATATTGGTAGAGAATTTGCCGCAAAATCCATTTGCTTTGGCCCTGATAAATTTTGTATCGCAGGGGCAATCGCCAAGCCAATTCCACCACCTGCTGATCCAAATAAGGGGCACGGGATTCTAAGCCCACCGCCATCGTCGCCCGGTCCACCTTTACCAGAATATCGTCCGGTAATTCCATCAAGCAATCGGCGTACATAAAGACATGAATTTCATCGCTTAATAAAGGGGCATCAGCCGCCAATTTTTGCAAGACGGTCGGGTGGTGTTTTCCTAAATGGACCCCTAAATCCCTGGCTAAAGGTGGTGTCAACCAACGGCGGCTCAAGTAGTCATACATACCGGCGGGATGGGGTTCCCTGAAAACGGCAGCCAAACGGGCCAAATTATCTTCTGGAGAGTAATAGGGTGTGGTGAAGCATGAATTGACCCAAGGCGCAGGAATTTTTTGGCATAAATGGGCCAACCTTTGCCGGATGGGGAGCGGTAACCAGGCAATTGCCCGCCAGATGGTGCGCCCGTAGAGATATTGACGATAACCACCAAACAATTCATCCCCCCCATCCCCCGACAGACTGACCGTAACCGATTGGCGGGTCAATTCCGCAACCAAAAAGGTGGGAATTTGGGAATTATCCGCAAAGGGTTCGTCGTAGATGTGGGGGAGTTTGGGGATCACCGCCATCGCCAGTGCCGGTGTGGTCATGAGTTCCGTGTGGGCGGTTCCCAAATGCTGCGCGATTTGTTTGGCCCAAGGTGCTTCATTGTAGGCGGTTTCCGTAAACCCAATCGTAAAGGTTTTCACCGGTTGTGGGGATTGTTTTTGCATCAACGCCACGATTAAAGAAGAGTCCACCCCCCCTGATAAAAAAGCACCCAAAGGCACATCGGCAACCATCTGTTCCCCAATGGTTTGGGTGAGTAATTGTTCACACATGGCTACCGTTTCTGGGGGTGACAAATGCCAAGGCGTTTGGGCAGCAACAACCGCTGCAAGCGACCAATAGGACTGGGGTTGGACAACTGCTTCGGGCTGGGGAATTTTTAACCAGGTTCCGGGCGGTAATTTATAAATGTTTTGGTAGATGCTTGCGGGGCCGGGAATATAGCCATAGCTGAGCAATAAATGCAGGGCGTAGGGATTAATTTCACCCCACCAACCAGGGCTGCACCGCAGGGCTTTCAATTCCGAAGCAAAGACAAACCCTGCCCCTGTCCAGCCGTAGTACAGGGGTTTTTCCCCCATCCGGTCGCGGGCAAGGTAGAGACACCGTTCCTGGGGATGCCACAGCGCCAGGGCAAACATTCCCCGGCATCGCTGTAAACAGGGCACCAGCCCCCACACGACAATTCCCGCCAGCAGGACTTCCGTATCCGAGTGCCCCCGAAACCGCCACCCTTGACCCGCCAATTCCCGGCGCAGGGCAGCAAAATTATAAATTTCCCCGTTCCACACCAACACCAGCCCATTGGGAGCCACCATCGGTTGCGCCCCCAGAGGTGACCTATCCAAAATGGCCAAGCGCCGATGCCCCAAACCCAGCCCCAGGGCGACATCCACCCACACGCCCCCATCATCCGGCCCCCGATGGGTCAATTGCGCCGTCATCCGCTGAATTGCCGTCGCCACCGCCTGCCTGTCGGCTCGGAGCCACACCCCGGCAATGCCGCACATCTACGGCTCCCGCACCTGCACCAACCGCCACCCCTCGTACACCCCCACCACCTGATAGCGCCGCCGGGGTTGCAGCGGCATATCCGGTTGCACCCACGCCCAACTGCCTACCGGCAAAGCCGCCGGTTCAGGATACCACTGCCCCAGGTGGGGCGTATAAATGCTCAGCAGAATCTGGGCCTCATCCCCAATTCCCTGGCGGACAAAATGGACCGGCTGCCGGGCCAACACCGGCGCCATCTGGGTTTCCTGCAACAGCCATTTCACATCGGGACGAAAATTGCCCACCAACCCCATCGCCCCGAGCAACGTCAACGTCAACCACGGCCCAGCCACCCACAAACCCAGCCATCCCCGCACCCCCGGCCAAGACCACCGCCAGCGATACCGCGCCAGCCAAACCAGGGGCAGCAACCCCCAGCACAGCCCCAACGCCAAGGCCGGCCAACGGTAGGGCGCCACCTCCGGCACCTGGTCGGCAAACTGCGGGTACAAGACCGTCGTGAGCAACACCAACACCCCCCCCACCAACCCCAGCCCATAGGCCCAACTGCGCGCCAACCACCGGGGCTTCAGCCCACCGGCAAAAATTAGCCCCAGCCGCACCAGCCCCAACCCCGCCAACAGCGACAGCCAGGGCAGCAACACCAGACTGTAGTGGGGCAAACGGGTAGAAACAGCACTCAAGCCCACCAGCACCACCAGCGGATACCCCCACAGCAAACTCCGCCGCTCCCGGGGCGTGGCCGTCAGCCCCACCAACGCCAACAAAGGCCAGGGAAACCCCTGCAACGGCACATTCCAGAAGTAATAAAACCACCCATTCCCCTGCCGGGTGCGTACCACCGCCTGCCCCACAAACCCCAGCAACGCCCGCACCGGTGCCCAGCCATCTTGCCCCATTGCCAGCCCCAGCCATATCCCCGTCGGCGCCAGCCCCAACAGCACCCCCAACCACAGCCACGGACTCCGTAAATGCCCATGCCGTCGCCGTTCCCGCAGCAAATAGGGCAGGAGTCCCACCAGGGGCAGCAACCCCATGGCACTGCGAAACAACACCCCCAAACCCAACGCCACCCCCGCCCCCAACCGCCACAA
>NZ_JBRCEP010000023.1:0-32042 GCF_053491055.1 Gloeomargarita sp. | reverse complement strand
CTCCCCACTCGCTGGGGAACCCAATAAATTGGAAACTTGAGCAAATCCACCGCTTGGTTGATGATATTTCTCAGCTCCCCACTCGCTGGGGAACCCAATAAATTGGAAACATCACAAAGTCCTCCAACTGGAGGACACATTCTGACTCTCCCCACTCGCTGGGGAACCCAATAAATTGGAAAGGCACAGGGGGCATTGATCCTTTCACGGTCAGTGCCCCCTGTTTCCTTGCCGGGGCAGCCAATAAATTGGAAACAAAGGGGCAACTTTTTCCGTAATGATGCGGTTGGCCCCGAAAAAATGGCAAAATAGTGTGAGTTTTGCTGTTGTCGGGATTACAATAAAAGTGCCTTACCCGACAGGACGGGGAGTTCCCCCACGCATACTCCCCCTATCCCCTGCTAACATGGGCGGTTGTCCACCTTTAGACCAAGGAGTACCCATTACGATGAACCAGGTGCGTGATCCTCTCCCGACCCTTGCTGATCCGTCCCTCGACGATTTGGGCGATGTCCCTGGAGATGACCTAAACGACCTGGAATTGCTCGACGAATTGGAGGACCCAGACGCGCAGGAAGAGGACAGCCCCAGCCGCTCCGGGCGCAAACGGTCGGGAGCCAAGAAAAATCCCTATACGGAGGATTCGATTCGGCTGTATTTGCAGGAAATTGGCCGGATTCGGCTCCTGCGGGCGGATGAGGAAATTGAGTTGGCCCGCCAGATTGCGACCCTGTTGGAATTTGAGCGCAAGCGGGACGCCTGGGTGCGCCAGCATGGGTGTCTCCCCACCGAAGAGCAGTGGGCCGAGTTGGTGGGGTTACCTTTGGCAGATTTCCAGCGGCAGTTGCGCCAGGGGTATCGGGCCAAGGAAAAAATGGTGCAATCCAATTTGCGCCTCGTGGTTTCGATTGCCAAAAAGTACATGAACCGGGGCTTATCGTTTCAGGATTTGATCCAAGAAGGCAGTCTCGGTTTGATTCGGGCCGCTGAAAAGTTTGACCACGAAAAAGGCTATAAATTCTCAACCTATGCCACCTGGTGGATTCGCCAGGCCATTACGCGGGCGATTGCTGACCAGTCCCGCACGATTCGGCTGCCGGTGCATCTGTACGAAACCATTTCCCGCATTAAAAAAACCACCAAAATTCTCTCCCAGGAGATGGGGCGCAAGCCCACCGAGGAGGAAATTGCTACCCGCATGGAAATGACCATCGAAAAGTTGCGGTTTATTGCCAAATCGGCCCAGTTGCCCATTTCCCTGGAAACCCCAATCGGCAAGGAGGAGGACTCCCGGTTGGGGGATTTTATCGAGGCAGAAGGGGAAACGCCGGAGGACCAGGTGGCCAAACATCTGCTGCGGGAGGATTTGGAAACGGTCTTGAATACGTTGAGCGCCCGCGAGCGGGATGTGTTGCGGTTGCGCTATGGGTTGGATGATGGGCGGATGAAGACCCTGGAAGAAATTGGGCAGGCGTTTAATGTCACCAGGGAACGCATTCGCCAAATCGAGGCCAAAGCCCTGCGGAAACTGCGCCATCCCAACCGCAATAGCATCCTCAAAGAGTACATCCGCTAGGAGGCCCTATGCCCCATCACATTCTCCTGGTGGATGACGAACCGGGGCTGCGGCAAGCGGTGCAGGCCTACCTGGAAGACAGCGGCTTTACGGTGACGACGGCGGCCAATGCCCAGGTGGCCTGGGAATTGTTGCAGCAGCAGAAACCCGACTTGATCGTCTCGGACATCATGATGCCGCAGGTGAATGGCTACGAATTTCTCCGCCAACTGCGGCAGGATGTCCGGTTTCAGCATCTGCCGGTGGTGTTTCTCACGGCGCGGGGGATGACCAAGGACCGGATTGCCGGGTTTCGCGCCGGAGTGGACGGCTACATCCCCAAACCCTTTGACCCGGAGGAGTTGGTGGCGGTGATCGAGAATTTGTTGCGCAAGCAGGAACCGCCGCCGACGGACATGATGGCGCAGGAGTTGGCGGAAATTAAGGCGCTGCTGGCACGGCAAGGGGGCATCCCGGTAAAAGAGCCGCTGGATTTGGCCTTAACGCCGCGGGAGCGGAGCGTCCTGGAGTTGCTGGCGCAGGGGTTGATGAACAAGGAAATCGCCCACCGTCTGGATACCAGCGTCCGCAACGTGGAGAAATACGTTAGCCGCCTGTTTAGCAAAACCGGCACCAACAGCCGCACGGAACTGGTGCGTTTCGCCCTGGAACATGGTTTGGCCAAGTAGGGGCAGCCCTCAAGAGGGTGCCTCAGGGCGGATCACCACGGCTTCCAGGGTGAGGTGTCGCCCCTGGGCCTGGGTGATGGCCCAGCGCAAGGGTGTGCCGTAGGTGGCCAGATGGGCATGAATTTGGGGGATCAACCCGGACAGGGTGCCATCCCAAACGAGGGTGGTTGTGACCAGGGTCAGGGTCATAGGTGGAACATGGCAGGGCAGATGCGTTAGCCTGATTGTGGTTGATGTATTCTAGCGCCATTGCCTATGAGTTCTACGGTAACGCCGACGCCTGTGGCTGCCACTTGGCCGTCTGTGTCCCATCCCGTGGCTGAATTGTTCCAAGAAACCTGGGCGCTGACCCGGCGGTTGCTTATCCAGCTCCAGCGGCGTCCGGCTACGTTGGTGGCGGGGATGATTCAGCCGTTGATGTGGCTGATTTTGTTTGGGGCTTTGTTCCAAAATGCCCCGGCGGGTTTTTTGAGTGATGGGGTGAATTATGCCCAATTTCTCAGTGCGGGGATTATTGTCTTTACGGCCTTTTCGGGGGCGCTCAATGCAGGCTTGCCGGTGATGTTTGACCGGGAATTTGGCTTTTTGAACCGCTTTTTGGTGGCGCCTTTGGTATCGCGGTTTTCCATCGTGTTGGCCTCGACGATTTTTATCACGCTCCTGAGTTTGCTGCAGACGGCGGCGGTGATGGTCACCAGCTATCTGTTGGGCGGTGGGCTGCCGGGCTGGAGCGGTTTGGCCCTGGTGGTCGGGGTGGTGCTGCTTTTAGTGTTGGGCATGACGGCCTTGAGTTTGGGGTTGACGTTTAGCCTGCCGGGCCATGTGGAATTGTTGGCGGTGATTTTTGTGGTGAATTTGCCCTTATTGTTTGCCAGCACGGCCTTGGCGCCCTTGGCGTTTATGCCCCATTGGTTGCAGGTGATTGCCAGCCTTAACCCCTTGAGCTATGCCATCGAGCCGATCCGCTATGTTTACCTGCACCCGGATTGGCAGTGGTCCGGGGTGGTGATGGCCACGCCCTGGGGGAATTTGTCCCTGGCGGGCTGTCTGTTGATTCTGGCCCTGTTTGACGGGTTAATTATCGTGAGTGTGCGCCGAGCGTTACAGCGGCAATTGAGCTAGGTACGGGGGGCAACCTGCGGGATTGCCGTTGGCCGGCGACCACACTGGCACCGACAGCGGCGCCGATAAAGGCTCCCACGGCCACCGCGCCGACCAGCACCAGCAGGTTGGACCGGGGGGAGGTGTTCGCCTGGAGCTGCTTGATTTGGCCTTCCAAGGCGTTGATTTGGCCTTCCAAGGCGGTTAACCGTTCCAACACGGTATCGGTGCGGGGCAAATTGACGATATTTTGGTTCAAATTCTGCAGACTGCTCACCAACTGCGTCAGGGTGTCGTGGGTCAGTGGGTTTTGCTGGGTTTGCGTGGCAACGGTGGCCAGTTGGGTTTGGAGGTTGCGCAGTTCGGTCAAGAGGGTACCCTGCTGGGCCTGCACCTGCGCCAGTCCCTGGCTCAGTTCCCGGAAATGACCGGAAATGGTATCTGCCGGGGGGCGTTGTATCCAGGTTTGGATTTGGGCTTCCAGGGCTTGCAACTGGTTGAGAATGGCGGTGTCACTGGCAGCAGGGGGTTCGGTCGGCCAAGCAGCAATCTTTTGTAACTGCTGGTGCATCTCGTTCAACTGGGCATGGATTTGGCGAAGGAGACTGCTGGTATCGCCGTCGGCGGGGTGCTCGTTAGCCAGGGCAATACCCACGTGTTCTGGAGAAGAGGCAATCATAGGCAAAACCGCATTAATGCGTTCTTCGAGTTGTTCTTTGGTGAATTGTTTGGCGAGAAAATCAAAGCCCACAAACGGATAGCCAAACTTGCTCACCACTTCGTCATAACTGCTGGAAATCACAATCACCGGCGTATTGGCAAATTTGGGATTCGCCCGCAGGGCTTGGTACACTTCATAGCCATTCATCCCCGGCATGATAAAATCCAGCAAAATCACATCTGGGTTCACCTCTTCCGCTTTAGCCAAACCCGAAGGCCCATCCTTGGCCTCATACACCTCAAATCGGTCTCCCGATAACTGATCGATGAGGGACTTGCGGATCAAAAAACTGTCATCAATCACCAAAATTTTGTGTTTGGTCATGGCGAACCCCACTGCAATTGCTCTGGTATAGTTGTACCAGAGATGGCTGGCCTTGGGAGTTATCTCGATTACGCTGGGGGCTGTCGCACCGGAATTCCCTGGCGGTGTAAATACTGTTTGATTTCCGGCAGGGTCACTTCGCCGTAGTGCAACAACGAGGCCAACAGCGCTGCTGCGGCCTGCCCTTGGGTCAAAACGGCGGCGATATGGGCACAGGTTCCGGCTCCCCCTGAGGCAATCACGGGCACGGAAACCCGCTGGGCAATGGCGCGGGTCAACTCTAGGTCATAACCGGCCTTAGTACCGTCTGCGTCCATGCTGGTCACCAACAATTCGCCTGCGCCCCGTTGCACCACCTCTTCGGCCCAGGAGATAGCATCTTTGCCCGTGTCCTGCCGCCCGCCCTGCACCCAGACCGTCCAGGTGTTCCCGACCCGCCGAGCATCAATGGCGACCACAATACACTGCCGCCCAAATCGCTCACTAGCCTGGTTGACCAAATCCGGTTGGCGCACGGCAGCGGAATTGAGGCTAACCTTGTCGGCGCCTGCGCGCAGAATCGCCTTGATCGTGTCCAAATCCCCGATGCCCCCCCCCACCGTCAGGGGAATAAACACCTGGCGGGCAGTACGCTCGATGATGTCCAGCAAAACCCCCCGTTTTTCCTGGGTGGCGGTAATGTCCAGAAACACCAACTCATCGGCGCCCAGTTGGTTGTATGCCTGCGCCAGGGCAACCGGGTCACCCGCATCCCGCAAATTGACAAAATTCACCCCCTTGACCACCCGCCCCCCCCGCACATCCAGGCAGGGAATGATTCGTTTGGCTAATGTCATGCACGCTCCAGCTTCGGTGACGTTATCGGGGCCACCTTTCTTTCAATTCTTGCAATTTTTGGCTCAACTTGTTGCACCAGACGCGCTGCCGGTGGTGCCTGTTTGCCCAATTGTGCGCCGTCGGTCGCACCCGAGCATCGGGATAGCCCCGGCGTGACCAAGTGGTCTCGACCCTCCGCTAATCGCCTGTCCATCGCCGCAGCACCGGACGGTCTAAATAACCCTGGTCATTAACCTTCCCTCGTCAACAACACCCTTTTTGCGCGTAATCAAACCACATCCCGCCGTTTTTGCAGAAATGGCAGCGCCGCCAGCATTCCCAGGATCAACAGACCCAAATTCCGCCAGCAGGTCATCACATTGGCCGCAAATAAAGCTCCATGATCCTTGTAGAAGGTATCCAGCAACCCTTCCGCCTCGTTGATCGCCCGACTGCGCCGCTGTTGCCAATCGGTGAATTTTTCCTGCCAAGCAGTGATTTGTTGTTGGTAAATTTTCATTTTGTTTTGATAGTCGCGCAGGGTATCCCGAAACGCGGCAAAAGCTGCTGGACTGTCGGGCACCTCCCCTGGGTCTGCCGGTTTGGTAGGTTTGACCGGCTCCGGCTCATCCACCGCCGCATTGTAGCGCTTGCGAATCCCCGGAAATTCACATTGGCGAAACACATTGGCCCCCAGACATTGGCAGGTTTGCAACTCCGCCTCTGTGAGCGCTTTGCGAGCATTTGCATCCTTTTGCCAACAGGGGTCTTGTATCAAATCCCGTCCTATACCCGACAGACTCACCAACGCTTCGTAGGGCCAGCGGATCACGGAAAATTGGGAAATGAATTTCGCCCCGGCCCCCATGCCACTGACCGGCTGAATTCCACCGCTGAAAATAATCATCGGCACCAGCAACAAAATACTCAACAAAGGCGCCATATTTTGGTTGGGCGCCAGGGCCGACACCAACAGCCCCATCACCATCCCACCAAAGGTTGCCAGGGCAAAAGTGACATACATTTGGGCGACCACATCCCAGCCGCCGGGAATGTCCACCGCTAATTTTTTGACCAGCAAAAAGACCGCCCCTTGATAGACAGCAAACAACAACGCCAGCGCAACTTTGGCGCCAATGTAGGGCAACAGGCGCAACCCCACCATCCGTTCGCGGCGATAAATTTCTACCTCTTTGACCAAATCGCGCATGGTGGTCAATTCCCCCAGCAAAACCGCCACCAAAGCACTCACAAATAGCATGGTCATAGACTGGGCAGCATCCCCGGTTGCCGTGCTAAAAATCTGCCGGTCCCAGGCAATAAAATCCAACATCCCCAGCAGCATGGGCGTCAATAAAATTAGGGCAAAGCTCCCCACATCCTGCTGCAAAATTGCGACATTGCGCCGCAGTAAAATTAAAAATTGCCGCCAGGGGGAAATGCCCCCACCAACCAGCCGCTTCTGGGCGCTTTGGGGTTGCGAGCTGGCCGTATTGGGTTTGCAAATTGCTGGCAACGACTGCTGCCGTTCCACCACATAACGCTGGTATTGGGACGAAGCTAGATAGGTTTCCTGAAGTTGCTTGGCCGTGGGCGCTTTGGGATTCTTTTCCCGGTCCAACGCCCGGTAAATCCCGGTAATGTCGCGAATCTGAAACGGTGCTAATGCTTCAGCAAAATGCTCTAGGAAATAGGGCACCAATTCCGCTGGCGGCCCGAAGTAGGCTAACCGTCCCCCTTCTGCCATATAAATCACCAAATCACACAGGGAGACATTTTGGGTGGCATGGGTAATCAGGAGAATCGTGCGTCCCTGGTCGGCCAACTGGCGCAGTAACTCCATAAGGTCGGTTTCCGTGCCAGGGTCAAGGCCAGAGGTCGCCTCATCCAAAAAAAACAAACTGGGTTTAGTCAGCAATTCCACGCCGATACAGACCCGCCGTTGCTGCCCGCCGCTGAGACTTTTGACCGGCACATCCCGCCGCTGGGTTAACCCCAACTCCGCCAACACCTCGGCAATGCGCTGCTGGCGTTCCGCCGGTTGGGTATCTGCAGGCATCCGCAATTGGGCGGCAAAATCCAAAGACTGGGCAACGGTCAATTCCTCGTGGATGATGTTTTTCTGGGGCACGTAGCCGATTTCGGTGTGGTAGGCGCCGAAATGGCGATAGAGGTCCACCCCATTGACCAGCACCCTCCCCCCCGTTGCCGGGCGCAGACCATTGAGCGCATCCAACAGGGTGGATTTGCCTGAACCCGAAGGCCCCAAAATCGCCACAAACTCGCGGGGCATAATGGACAGGGACACCCCTTGCAACACCCTGGCCCCCGAAGGCACCACCTTGGTGAGATTCACAGCATCCAGGCGCAGATTCCCCCCCTCGTTGGTCTGCACCAGGGTTTCGTCAATGTTGAGCACCAGCACGTGGGAGCCAATGCGAATCGTATCCCCCGTGCGTAGGACAACGGGTGTAGTCACCGGTTTCCCGTTCACATAGGTGCCGTTGGTGGAACCCAGGTCGGTCAGGACAAAGGAACCATCCTGGCGTTCCACCCGCGCGTGGTAGCGGGACACGGTGGGATGGCTGATCACCAAGTCGTTTTGGGGGTCGCGGCCAATGGTCAACCTTTGGCGCCTGCGCAGGTCCAAAACCGCCGGTTCCGTCTGGGACACCACCGGGGCATCCGCCATGACCACAGTTTTGTTGCTCTCTACCTGCTCGTACTGACAGGTTGACGGCTGGTCTGGCGCCACCACCTGATAGCTCAGGGTGACCCGATTGCCAATCGTCAGCACATCCCCATTGCGGAGGTCGTGCCGTTGCACCCGTTGCCCCTCATAGACCAGCCCATTGCTACTGTTGAGGTCAATAATTTCGTACCCATAGGGGCGGCGCTCCAACCGGGCATGACGACCCGAAACCACCGTCTCTTCAATCACAATGTCACAACTGGGGTGTCGTCCCAAAAGAATCGTCTCACCCACGAGAGGTACCTTGCGGCTGCCCTCAGGAGTGGTAATCACCAGAAAACACAGGCCAGGCTGGGTCCGACTGCCAGGAGAGGACGACATAGGGTTAAAAATGGATGTGCCGCATCAGCCACACTGCCTTGCACTGCTACTAAGGTATAACGAATCCCAGGTTATCGCAAAAGTGCATCGCACTCCTAACGACGAAAATAACGAGCGTCCTGTCCTGCCCGAACTGTTTAGGCCCATCCCACACCCCCAAACCCAATGGCCTACCAAGGACTACCAACCAGAGTAAAGGCCGCCCAGTAGTAGGGATGGTTCAACACCTGGTCTCCCCGCTGGGCAATCGCAGGCGGCACAGGCACCCCACCCCGCACACCCCGCAACTCACCCCCCTTAATCACCACCTTCCCCTGCAACATCGCCACTTGCGCCTGCCGCAACGCCGCCGCCTTAATCGGCGCCTGCCGCAAATTCCGGTAAAACTCGCTCATCAACGCCAACGTCCCCTCATCCGACACATACCACAACGACGCCAGCGCACTTTTGACCCCCGCCTGCACCGCCAAACCCGCAAAACCCAACTCCGCATTCACATCCCCCACCGACGTCCGACAGGCACTCAGGGTCAACAACTCCACCACATTCGGCTCCCGCAACGGTAACTGCCGCAACTGCGGTAAACTCAGCCGTTGATTGTTGCCAAATTCGATATAGGAATCACTCAACCGCCCCGGCACAAAATCCGCATGGGTCGCCAAATGCAGAATTGGATACCCCCCCTGCAGCCGCTCTTGCGTCAACCGCTGCACCGTAAAGTCCTGATTCAAAAACGACCGCCCCGGCCATTCTTCCGTAATCACCTGCAATTCCACCGGCACTGCTGGCAGCGGCGCTTGATTGGCAAACGTATCCGCCCCCATCGCCAAAACCTGCACATTCCGCAGGTTGCGATAGCGCGTATCCACCAAATTCACACTGGGAATGAGCGCAGTGTTGTATTTTTCCACCAAAAACTGCTGGCCATCATGCAGCGCCGCCACCGGCAACAGGCGCAACCCCGCATCCATCGCCAACATCAGGGTATCAATCCCCCGCGCCTGCAGCTCAGGTTCAATCGGTGCAATCAGCCAGCGATACAACTGCTGCGCATCTTTCAGGTAGGCATTGCTGGTGCGTTGGCGGGGGTCTTTCAAGGTCGCAAGGAACCGTTCCACGACAGGGAGCAAGACAGCACGTTTGGCTTCAGGAATCCCCCGCACCACTGGCTGGGCTTTAGCTTCCCGCTGAGCCAATGGCTGGGTAGCGGCCACCCAACCGGAACGAGCAACTCCCGCCTGCGTCTCTGGTGTAATCGCGGCAATGGTCAACTGGCGGTCATCCACCATGAAATAAACAACAGCGGGTTTGGTGCCCGTCTCCTGAGCCAAGCGACTGAGCATACTGCCAATGGCTTCGACTGATGTGAAATTGTTGATGGGGTCAACCCCCAAAAAGCGGTCAAACTCACCGGTGAATAGGTTATCCAGGGTCAAAATTGCCGCCAAGTTCCCAGCACTCAATGCCTCAGCAATGTTGAAACGAGCGACAAAATCACCTAATGCCACGTCTTCAATAGCATCCAAACCTAAATCAAAATCGAGATTGAAAAATTGTGTACCAAAGAGAATTTGGTTAATCAAGGGATTTTCATTTTGAGCTAGCCCAATCCTGATAATTCCCGGTTGCACCGTTCCCAATTGGCGAGAGCTAAATTCCTGGAACGGTAGGATGGAAAACTGCCCATTTGTAATACCACCGGCAGTTCCATTGACAGCCGCACTGCCCACCGCAAAAGAATTGGACTTACCGTACTGGATCAGAATATCGCCTGCCCCCCCTGAACCGCTCGCATCAATACTGAAACCCGTTGGTCCAATGCCTTTGACGCGAACGTTACTTTCGCTCAGCAACCATACATCACCGGCAATACCGCCGGGATTACGGGTATCAATAAAACCCGTCTCCACTGTGCCCGAGGCGTACACATCAATAAACTTCAAGCTGGAAGTTGCACCTGTACTACTCAAATTGCCCGTCTGAGCATTGCCACCTGCCGAAACGACCCAAATGTCGCCACCTCGAGTTGAAGTGATGTCACCCGTCTTGACATTACCACCATTACTTGAGAATGTAACGGAGTTGTAGATTTGTATTGGCCTACTACTAGAGCCGTACTGAAAGTTAAAATCAAGGTCGAAGTCACCACTCCAAATAAGTGCGCTACTTTCTGATGTGACATTGCCCACATTTATATCACCATTGCGGTTTCGTATATATACCCGACTCTGGGACGAGGTAATATTCCCAGTCGTCACACTGCTATTTGCGTTAATTTCTGTCGTCAATTGAGAAGTAATGTTCCCAGTCGTCACACTTCCACCCGCATTTAGATTGACAGTCCCTGCGGCTATATCTTTAGTGTTAATGCTATTCCCTGCTTCAAAATTAATATTAATATTGTTCAAAGCAATGGTGCCCATGGCAGTAATATTATTGCCTGCCTTAGCAGATAGGGTGGTAAAATTACCTGAGCCAGTCAAATCAGCGTTGAACTCAATATCATTTGTTGCCTGGAGCGTCACACTGTTTGAAGACAACTGGGAAAGCAAGGCACTATTGCTAATGGTCAAGCTACTTTCAGGTAGCGTGTCAAAGGGAATAGACGGTAGTAGTCGGTCATCTGGCGCACTGGAAGCATTAATCACAGTAATATTCTTCGGGTCGAGCAGAAGCGTACCTGCCTTCCCCTTTGGTGCCGAGGTATCCACATTCCCCGTGAATCTTAAACTTTCTTTCCCCGATATTTCCACCAATCCCCCATCTCCAGCATTTTGTCCCCCCTTGGCGGTGATACTGCCTCGAAAATCTGTCGCCTTGTCTGCCCACACAATTACCCTACCACCATTCCCAGCATAAATTGCATCGGCAGTTAATTGAGAATCACGACTCACAAACGTGTATTGAGCATTAGGTTGTGTCCCTTTCCCTTGAAATTCACCTCCAACTAAAATCTCACCCCCACCCGCAAATCCTGAAGCATTAACTTCACTTTTTACTAGGGCAATCTGGGTGCCAAAAACTCCAACATGACCACCCGTTTGACTCGTACGAGAAACATCTAATGCTCCCGAAACAATCGCCGTACCTGTGCCTGTAGGAATTTGCACATCGGAACCCGCTACGCTCACAGTGCCATTACTATTTTGGGTAACCGTTTTTACCCCACCGCCAGTGAGTAATTCCGGTAAACGAATGGTGGAAATGTTCCCCTCTCTATCTATCATTTGGGCGGCTTGTTGGGGATTAAATTCCAAACTCAGCAATTGCCCCGCTTGAGATAGCCGCACCAAATTTTCTCCCGGCACAGCAGCAAGCGTGATATTTCCCCCCGGCGCTTGTACGGTTCCAGTATTAACTACCTGTCCGGCAAGCAAACTCACACTTTGCCCTGGCTGAACACGTAAATTCCCCTCATTGACAATCGCCGCCGGGTCTTTGCGGTGAAAAGCAAACCCAATCGGTTCCCCTGCCAACTTCCTGTAATCATTTACCCCAGAAGCATGGAAACTCCCGCCCGGAAACACAATACGGTCAGCAGTCGTGGCATGGAACGCCGCTGGCACATTCAAACTGGCTCCTTGCCCAAACACAATCCCGGCAGGATTCATCAAATAGAGATTGGGCGTGCCACCCGTTACCTGAATTAATCCGTTGATGTAGGAAGCCGAGCCACCCGTCACCCGTGCCAAAATATTGTGCAAATGCGGGGTGGCCAAAAAATTAGCAATATAACCCGTATCTACGTTGAACTGTCCAAAACTGTGGAATAAATTGCGCCCTGCTTGCCGTCCCCCCGTGATGTCGTAACGGTTACCAATGCGATGTACCTGGGTACCTGTACCGTCCGGGGCTGGGCTAATCCCCTGGGCAAAACTAACCCCCGCTGGCCAACAAAGCAAACCGGTTAATGCCGTTCCCCATACCCAACGCTGCATAGTGACCCCCTAGTATCACACCACTCTGGTTTGTTCTCCCTAACCCATCCATGCCTTTAATCCTACCAGGCAACAACTCCGCTGGTAAACCACCCAAACAATAGTTATGAACACTCTGCTGATACACTCGTAAAATCCAAGTCTAAGCAGGTGACCGTTCCCACTGATAAGCCCTACGCAAATATCCTTTTAATCCGCCGGCAGAAACTGTTGCAACGTGCGGAGTAAATCGGGTTCTAAATAGGGCTTGGTCAAATAGGCGCTACACCCCAACTTTTGCGCCATTTTTTGATGTTTATCTCCCGCCCGTGAGGTGAGCATAATAATCGGTAGTTCGCGATAGCGCGGGTCTTGGCGACAGGCACTCAAAAATTCAAACCCATTCATCCGCGGCATTTCGATATCCGAAAACACGGCTTTGATCTGCGGATTTTGGGCTAACAATTCCAGGGCTTCCCGTCCATCTGCCGCCGTATGCACCCGATAGCCGTGTTTGGTCAACGTTTTCGACAGCATACCCCGAATCGTCAGCGAATCATCCACCACCAAAAGCTCCGTTTGGGTCACCGCCCGCGCCGGCATCCTCGGCAGTACCGCCCCCAAAGTCGGCGTGCGTAACCAATGGTTGACCAACCCCGCCGCATCCAACACGGGCACCAGACGGCCATCCCCCAAAATCGTGCAGCCATAGACATAAGTCGGTGGTTGCAACAGGCTGCTAAAGGGCTTGATCACCAGGTCTTGTTCTAACAAAATCTGGTCAATTTCCAGACCATACACCTCATTCCCAACGCTCAACAACAACAGGGAATGCCCCTGCCCCGTCGGCAAGGTCAACCCTGTCTCTTCCGCCGCCATCCACCGCACCGGGTAACGATACTCCAGCACCGATGGGGGAATCAGCGGCACCAGCCGCTCCTGCCAGCGGTACAACTGCCGCCCCTGCAAACTCACCAACGCCGCATCGTTGACCGTCACAATCCCGGCCAAACTGTCCACCGCCAGGGCAAACCACCGCCGTTCCAAACCAAACACCAACAGCTTGGTAATCGTCAGGGTCAAAGGCAGGCGAATGGTAAAGGTGGTTCCCTGTCCCGGTTCCGTGTGAATATCAATCGTGCCTTTGAGCGCTTGAATTTGCAGGCGCACCACATCCAGACCAACCCCCCGCCCCGACAAGTCACTCACCGTTGCCGCCGTCGAAAATCCAGGGGTAAAAAGGCAATTTAACAATTCTAATTTGGTGGCATTCGCTGCCTGTTCCGCCGTGAACAGCCCCTTTTCTACCGCCTTTTGCCGCACCCGTTCCAGGTCAATCCCTTGCCCATCATCCCGCACCGTGATATAGGTTTGATTGCCACGATAATAGGCTTGAATTTCAATAATACCCTCCGGATTTTTTCCTTTCTGCTGCCGAACATGGGGTGGTTCAATGCCATGATCAAAGGCATTGCGAACCAGGTGCACCAACGGGTCAGAAATTTTTTCTAAAACCGCCTTATCTACTAATGTACTGGCTCCCACCAGCCGCACCTGTACCTGTTTGTGATACTGCACACATAAATCCCGCACCATCCGGGGAAACCGTTGGAACACCTCGCTCAGAGGCACCATCCGCATCCAGAGCAAATCCCCCCGAATTTGTTTCAGTGTTTGTTGTTTTTTACGTAAATTTTCCTGGGATTGTTGCGTGATAAAACTCATATCCCGCATCACTTCCCCGACCTGGGCAATTTCTTCAATAACCGTTTGCACCCAGGTGTAAAGCTGGTTGTAAGAATCCATTTGTAAGGGGTCAAATTCACTCGCTTCGGCACGGATTTGTGTTCCCATTAACGTCAACTGATCCGCCGTATCTTGCAGGGCACGGCTAATCATTTCAAATTTATTTAAGCGTTGCCCAAAAGTCTGCACCAGCTTTTGCAATTGCTGTTGATACAATAGCGAACCATTTTCTTGAATGACCAATTCCCCAATCAAATTATTCAACCGCTCCAGACGGCTGACTTCTACCCGCACACTTGCCCCCCGTGGGCTAGGAGACGGTGACGCTGCCGTTTTGGACGGGATGGGCGTCTCTGCTACCGGCGTAACTTCAGGAGTTGCCGGTGGTAATTGCTCAAACAATGTACTGATATTCGCCTGCGTCAGTACTGGGGTTGAACCCGGGGGCGGGATAGGTTCCGGCTCTGACAATCGTACTGCGGATGATTGTACATTATCTATCACAAAGGCTTGCAATTCGGCACTTACCTTGCCGCCATGTTCCCGTTCTCCGGCCATCACCTGGGTGTACCCCTGGCGTAAATCCCGCAGGATAACCTGGCTAATTGCCATAGCCTGTTCCGGGTGTTGGGCCAATGCCTGTAAGCCGGTCTCACAAATGGCACGCCAACCGGGTAAATTCACCAACTCGCCTAAATGGGCAAAAACCTCCAATTGACCGGTAATTTCCGTCAGCCAATCCCCCGTTGGTTGCGCCAATATCGCCTCGAATCGGCTTAAGCCCTGCTGAATATCACCGCTGAAAATCGTAGCGGTCATATCCACACCCAAATCCTGGGAGGAAGGAACATAAGCATCCTCGCCTGTGGGTTCCGTCGCACCAAGAATGGCCTCTAATTTTTGAAACGCCTGTTCTGCTTTTTGCAGTACATCGTCAACGGTAAATTCCTGACCGGCCAAACGGGCTTGCAGGGGTTGGCGCAGGGTGTCAAAGGCTTGCAGCAGGGCTTCTTCCAAGGGCACATCCAGTTCCCCCGGCCATTGGTAAAGGGTTTGCAGGGCGTTTTCCAGGCGATGGGCGATCACCTGAATCACCGGCAGGCCAACGGTGGCAGCTCCCCCCTTAATCGAGTGGGCGGCCCGCATCAGGGCATGGATATGGGGAATCGTCTGGTTCTGGCGCAGGGTGAGCAACCCCGACTCCAATTCCTGCAACAACTCTTGGGCTTCCTGGGCAAAAAATTCCAGGGCTTCGAGATTCAATTCGCTGCTAGGCGGCAAGGGCGGCCCTGTCCATACGAGGGACGGTTGCAAAGATTCTGTAGCTGGGGTTGGGGAACTATCTCCTAATTCTTCCCAAAATGAATCGGTGGAATTTGTAGTTTTGGCATCGTTTAATAATTTGTCTGTTGGTTGGGGAGTTGCGAGGTCATCCAGCGCATCCCAAAACGATACCGATTCCGCCGATGGAGACGGCTCTGGCGATGGGATGTTCCCTAGTTCTTCCCAAAAGGAATTGATGGTTCCTGCTGGTTCTGTATCGTTCCCATTACCTAACTGATTGGAGGATGGCAAGGCCGTTTCATCGCCAATCTCATCCCACAAAGATAATGATTCTGTTGCGGAGGCATTGCCTACCTCTTCCCAGAATGAATTGGTTAAATTCCCTGCTTCCGTCCTGTGGGTGGATTGGGTAGTCGTAGTATCGCCAAGCCCATCCCCCAAGCAGAGAGATTCAGAGGGTTCTGGCAATTCTTTTGGGGGAATATCCTCTATGTCCTGCCCAAATAAATCAGTTGTATCTTTCTGTTCCTCGTTCTCAAATTGCTGGTTTGCTGGTGGGGCAATTGCATCACCAATTTCATCCCCTAGGGATAAAGGCTCAGAGGGTTCTCCGGTCGCAGTTGCAGAAATATCGCCTACTTCTGTCGGGAATGAATTGGTTGTCTGTTTTGGTTCTGTATGATTTCCCTTAGGTGACGGATGGTTTGACACTCGGTTGAGTTCATTGCCAAGTTCATCCCACAACGATAAGGATGCCGGCGATGCTGTTGATGCAATCGGGGGAGGATTTCCTGTGGGTTGCCCCTCATCTGTTTTTGCTACGGCGGGATTGCCTGCGAACTGGATGGATTGATTGTGCTTCTGACCGGACGGTTGCAACCAGGCAAGCAGTTCGGGACTCGGTTCCCCTTCTTGATGATTGCCCCGCATCACCGCTTGTAAATCCCGCACGGCAATTTCACCGATTAACTTGGCCTGCTCTGGATGCAGATTCAAAGCTGTCATAACCGCCTGACCGATGCGGGTCAAACCCGGCAAATTGAGCATTTCTCCCAAGCCGGTTAACACATCAAATTGTGCCCGCAATTCCCCACACAAAACCTCTGGCGTTCCTTGGGCTAATAACTGTTGAATCTCAGCAATTTTGGGTGCAATATCACTTTCAAAAATGGTTTGCACCATATCCACTTCTAAATCTGCAGAAGTGACCGGCTGCATGGTCTGGGGAACTGGCCCCAAAAGGCGCGTTAATTCTTCGTAAATGACCTTAGCGCGCCGCAGAGCAAAATCCGGGTCACAGACCCCCGTTTTCAACCACTGGGACAAGGGTAATCGGAGACAGTCAAACCCCTGCAATAACAAATCCTCAATTAAATCAATGTCCGTATCTGGTCGCGCTAATAGGGTTTGAAATACATCTTCTAAACATTGGGCCAAGGTCTGAATGCTGTACATAGAAATACTGGCGGCTCCTCCCTTAAGGGAATGGGCCGCCCGCAACAGACGATAATAGGCCGCCCGCGAATGGTCCTGCCGCAACCGCAACAAACCCGTTTCCAGTTCCGCCAACAACCCCGGCACTTCCGCCCGAAAGTAGGCTGTGATGTCGTCCTGAGGTAGGTCACTCATGGCAGGGGATAAAACGGTGCATCACGCAAGGGTGCCTAGTATTTAGCTTAACCGGCAGCCGGCGAGCCAACTTCCGTGCCATAACGGAATGAACAGCCCTACCGGCAGCCAGAAAGGATAACCCCTGCACGGGGGATTTATTCTTCTTTGCCGGTAATTTTGAACAGCCGTCCCGCCGAAGATTCCCCGGTCAGTTTGATCAACAAAAACCCGGTCGCTACCCCCACCAGTACCATTCCCGCAACTACGGCTGCATGGCTAAAAATTTCGGCGGCCATAACCCCTTGTCCTCATTCCGTCACCCTCGATCATAGCGAAAAGACTCACGTCAATAGCCGTGAATCCGCCCCAGGCGAGTGCCGGGGTAAAAATAGCCCAAAATTTGTAGGTAATTGTACTGCTGTTTGGCCAGCTCATAGGCCCGCCGCTGGCTCATTCCCCGCCCGCCAAAGACATGGCGCACGATGTTGTCATTGGCAGCGTACTGGGTCACCACCACCCCGCCGCGGTAGGTCAAGATTTGCCCCCTGGTGGCATTCACGGCGGCACGGGTCGCAGGCTGTTCGGAACGCAACCCCTTGTACACCTGATGCCGTTCGGTGGTACCCAAATCGTAGTACTTGTCCACCGGCTGAATCCGTTTGGTCACGGCATAGGAACGCGCCGCCACCGCCTGGGCCTGCAAGGCTGAAGCCGGCCAATGGGGGTACATTTCTGCCCCCACCACGCTGTAGAGATACTCTTCCAAATCCACGTAGTTAATCACGCTGAGGCCATGCCGCGCCAGCAGCAGCAACCGCCCCCGATACCAGCCGTCACCTGCGTACACATAGCCTCCTGCTTCTGGTTGCAGCCAGAGAAACGGAGCTTGGTATCCCTGCAACACCACCTGCCCGCCCTTGGCTTGGCCCGTGACCCGCTGCAGGGGAGGAATGCGCGCCACCACCCGCCCTTGGGGGTCAATCACCTGCGCCGCCGTCGAACTGCCCAAGGCAAGCACGTCGTTGGTCTGGGTCAAAAGCACCCGCAAGGTGACCGCTGCCTGCGCCGGGGCCACCCAACCGCTGACCACCATAAGCACGGCCAACCCATACCGTCCCCACATACCACACCTGACCCATCAACAGCAAAATCCTGAACGTGTGAGGCGCAAATTGACCCACATTTTTATTCCCAAATCATCATAAAAGGAAGTCACTTATTCTGTCCATAGCCAGTTTGGGTGATGCCTGAAGCCATCGTTGCCATCATCAATCCAGCCCAAAATTACTCACCGCTGCGCCAAAATCCCCCACACCGGTTGCCGCTTAGACATTTATTGGGCTTAAAGTTGGCTTAAATTTTGGCACAAAGTGGCACCGAGTGAGTACGTGGTTGGCGCGATTTAACCGGGACTGGCCGGAATTGAACCGGCGGCCTGTCGCTTAGGAGGCGACTGCTCTATCCTGCTGAGCTACAGCCCCAACCGCTTGCGATTGTAACCCCCAGGGGGCAAACCCGGCTAGATTTCCCTGGTGGACGCAGCGCAAAAGCGACTTTTGGCAGCGGGCGTGGTCATGCTTGGGGTACATTACAAAAAAATCCTCATTATCAGGTGAACCGTAGTGATCCCAAGTTCTGTGACCAGCACGACATCCTACAATCAGCGGATGTTTACGGTGGAAGTGGTGGGGTTGCGCCAAAGCCCGGCCACCGAGACCCTGAACTATCCCATTCGCCAAAGCGGCTTGGTTTGCTTGCAGGTGCCCTACGCCCGTCTGAATCAGGAAATGCGCCGTATCCAGCGCTGGGGCGGTCGCATTGTCCGCATCCGTCCCCAGTCGGGGCAACTGCCGATGCCACCTGTTAGCGCGGCCAGCCCTGAACCTGCCCAGGTTCCCGCCAAAACGGAAAAAAAAGTGAGACAAACCCGCAGTGCGACCGCAAAAACGACTAAAACTAAAGAGTCCGTCTCACGCAGTAAACCCATGACGCACGCCAAGGAAAAAACGGAGATTCCTGTCAACCTCTATCGCCCGAATGCACCCTTTGTGGGGCGGTGTCTGAGCAATGAACCCTTGGTCAAGCCAGGGGGCATCGGCATCGTCCAACACCTGAAATTTGACCTCCGGGGCGGGAATTGGCGCTATTTGGAAGGCCAAAGTATTGGGATCATTCCCCCTGGCACCGATGCCAACGGCAAACCCCACAAGCTGCGCTTGTATTCCATCGCCTCCACCCGGCATGGGGACGACCTGGACGACCAAACGGTGTCCCTGTGCGTGCGCCAGTTGGAGTACGAACATCCGGAAACCAAGGAAAAGGTCTACGGGGTGTGTTCCACCTACCTGTGCCAGCTGGAACCGGGCGCGGAGGTGAAAATTACCGGGCCGGTGGGCAAGGAAATGCTCCTGCCGGATGACCCGGATGCCAATATCATCATGATGGCAACCGGGACGGGGATTGCGCCGTTTCGGGCCTTCCTCTGGCGGATGTTCCAACCCGGCGAACGCGCCCTCAACCCTGACTACCAATTCCAGGGGTTTGCCTGGCTGATTTTCGGCATTCCCACCACCCCCAACATTCTCTACCGGGAGGACTTGGAAGCCCTGCAAGCCCAATTTCCCGAGCAGTTCCGGATCACCTACGCCATCAGCCGGGAGCAGAAAAACGCCCAAGGGGGGCGGATGTACATCCAACACCGGGTGGCAGAACACGCAGAGGAACTCTGGGCGCTTTTGCAACAACCCAAAACCCACGTCTATATCTGCGGGTTGCGGGGGATGGAAGATGGTATTGATGCAGCCTTGAGCGCGGTGGCGGCCAAACAGGGCGTCAGTTGGGCCGACTACCAAAAAGACCTGAAAAAACAGGGTCGCTGGCACGTGGAAACCTATTGAGTGGGCGTACACCCCAGGCCTCCCCTGGGGTTCTGGCCCGGTCTTAACTTTGGGCTGCGGTTTCCCGCTGGTGTAACAGGTAAATCTGGCGGAGCGTGCCGTTGATAAACCGGTAACTGTCTTCCCCGCAGTAGCGCTTCCCCAGCTCCACCGCCTCGTTCATCACCACCTGCACGGGCGTCCCCAAAAACACCAATTCCGCCGTGGCCAACCGGAGAATGTCCCGCTCCATGTGATGCAAACGCTGCAGTTGCCACCCCTGGATGCCCCGCTGCAACAGGTCGTCAATCTGCTGCCGGTGCTGGTGCCAGGTACGCAACAAGGTCTGGGCAAACGCCTGCACCTCCGCCTGCCCCGCCAAATAGACCCACTCCGGCAACTGGGTGGCCGCCCCCAGGTAGTTGATCGCCAGGCGTGTCGTCTCGATGGCCTCCCGCAACTGGGCCTCTGCCAGATGGGGTGCGTGTTCCACCTGCTGGTACGCCCGTTTCAGGCAACTGCTGGCCTGCTCCAGGGTTTCCTCCAATTCCTGGGTCAACACCCGCAACGCCCCCAAAATCAAACTGTCCAATTCCCCCGCCGCCACCTCACGCGTGGCAGAGACCTGGCTTAAGCCCAACAAGGCCAATTCCCGGGCCACCCGGCGGGGTTGCATCAGGAATGCTCCGAACGCACCAGGGATTCCGGGCGCGCCGCCAGCGTCGGATTGACAATCCCCCCGGAAACCAACAGCTTAAAGGCGTCCTCCACACTGATTGGCAACGGCACCACATCCCGCTCCGGTACCATCGCATACCAACCCGTAGCCGGATTGGGCGTCGAGGGAATAAAAATACTCACCAACGTTTCCTGCCGCGGCACCGGCAACGACCGCTCGATCACCTCCCCCGGCGTCCCCGTCACAAACGCCACCGCCCACACATCCCGCCGCGGATACTCCACCAGCACCACCCGGCGAAACTTCTGGTGAGAATCCCGTAACAGGGTTTCCAACAACTGCTTGAGGGTTTTGTACACCGACCCGGCCAGGGGAATTTGCTGGACAATCTGCTCCCCCAAATTCAACAACCACCGCCCGACAATATTGCGCGCCATCAACCCGATCAACAAAATCCCCAGCAGCGGCACCGCCAACCCCACCGACAAATTCACCAAATCCTGCAACAGGGGCGGCAAACTCAAGGGATTCAACTGCTTGGGAATGCGCGTCAGCAGTTGGATCACCCAATTGGCGCTCACAAAGGTCGCCCAAATGGTCGTCGCCAGCGGAATCACCACCAGCAGCCCGGCGATCAGGTCATTTTTCAAATCCTGTTGCCACTTGGACATAAGCCGCTCCGTTCCCTCCCAGGGAATGTTCCCAATTCTATCCTGTGCCAGCTACACCGGTCATCTGCATCAGTGCAACCGTGACACCACATACTCCGTCAAGTCCAGCAGCGATTGCCGCGCCGGCGAAGGGGGAATATCCCGCAAAAAGGTCGCCGCCTTCTGGGCATACTCCTGCGCTATCTGCCGGGAACGCTCAATGCCGCTGCCCATGCGCACCAGGGCCACCGCCTGCTCCAAATCCCCCGGTTCGCTAAACTTGCGCGCCACCAACGTCCGCAACACCGGGGCCTCCGCCAGGGTAAACAACACCGGCGCCGTCAAATTCCCCTCCCGCAAATCCGACCCCGCCGGTTTGCCCAATACGGCAGCAGAAGCAGTGAAATCAAAAATATCATCCACCACCTGGAACGCCAAACCCAAATACCGCCCATACTGGTACATCTGCTCGCACAACTCCTCTGGGCAATCGCTCAAGACCGCCGCCGCCTTGCAACTGGCCGCCATCAAGGAAGCCGTTTTCAAAAAACTTTTTTCCACATAATCTTCAAAGGACACATCCGGGTCAAAATGGGTCATACTCTGGCGAATTTCCCCCTCGGCAAAATCCATAATCACCCGCGAGAGCAGTTTCACCACCGTCAAATTGTCCAAATTCGCCAAATACCACGAGGACTGGGCAAAGAGAAAATCCCCCGCCAAAATCGCCACCCGGTTGCCGAAATAGCTATGCACAGTCGGGACATTCCGGCGCAAATCCGCCCCATCCACCACATCGTCATGCACCAGGCTGGCCGTGTGGATCATCTCGGTAATTTCCGCCAAGCGCCGATGGCGCGGGGTCACCTCCCCCGCCGTCGCCCGCGCCACCAACAACACCAACGCCGGACGTAGGTGCTTGCCCCCCGCCCCAAACAAATACTCGGCAGCGGCAGAAAGAATCGGATGCCGCCCCCCCACCAACTGGCGCAAATGCTCGCGCAACTGCTTGAGGTCATCTTCCACAGGGGCAAACGGGGCAGTTACAAGGGTCATGGCAATGGAGTTACATTTTTTTACATTATGTATCTTCATTCTAAGGGATGAATCCCAAGCCAGACCACCTGGAACAACCCATAGGGACACTTGCGGCCTGTGGGTATGCGCTAGCGCCCGCTGGGACTACCATTTCGCGGTCATAGGTTCGTGGCCTTGTCCTGCCTGGAGGCCGCCAACCGGGAAATGTTACGCAATCGTCATGTTTTTTTCAGGCTTGGCTGCCTTTGTGTTAACTTAAATTTTGTGGGGTGAAAACGCTGTATCCACGGCCACAGGCTTCGCCGTCCGGAGTTTGTAGGCGCGGATGAAAGTTTAATAAAACTTAGTTTTTTTAACAAGTTTGTCATAAACCGACGGTGGATGTTCCCGGAAGAGGGGGCAGGCGCGGTTCGGTTGGGGAGTGGTGGTGGGGGAGGTTTTGAGGATACAGGCTGCATACGGGGTGGGAGTCATGGTCGTTCCGTTACCGGTGGCGATTCTGGTGGTGGCGACAGGTTATATTGGGTGTATTTATCTTTTGTTGTGGCTATGGGCGCGGCGGCAACGTCGGTGCCAGGGGTGACGGTCTGGGTGCCCGCGACTACGGCGAATTTGGGGCCGGGGTTTGACTGTCTGGGGGCGGCGCTGGATTTTGGCAACCGGTTTCATTTTGCGTTGCGCTCGCAGGGAGAGCCGCTGCGGCTCCAAGGGGCGGTGTTGACGGGGGAGAATTTGGCCTACCGGGCGTTTGCGCTGGTGTATGAGCGGTTGGGGCAACCGGTGCCAGCGGTCACGTTGACTCTGGAATTGGCGGTGCCTGTGGCGCGGGGGTTGGGCAGTTCGGCGACGGCAGTTGTGGCGGGGATACAGGCGGCGCGTTATTTGCTGGGGGAGCCGTTCTCGGTAGCGCAGGGGTTGGCCTGGGCGGTGGAACTGGAGGGGCATCCCGACAATGTGGTGCCCGCCTGGTGGGGGGGCTGTCGTTTGACCTGTGGGGCGCAGGTGTGTGGGATTCCTTGGCACCCGGAGGTGGTGCCGGTGTTGGCGATTCCGGAGTTTGCCTTATCTACGGCGCAGGCGCGGGCGGTGTTGCCCAGTCAGGTTTCCTATCGGGAGGCGGTAGCCAATCTGGGGGCGTTGGGGTGTTTGCTCCAGGGGTTGCAGCAGGGGGCGCCGGAGTTGTTGCGCGCGGGGTTGCAGGACCATCTGCATCAGCCCTACCGACGGGGTTTGATTCCCGGTTACGACCAGGTGGAACAGGCGGCGCTGGCGGCGGGGGCCTATGGGGTGGTCATCAGTGGGGCGGGGCCGACTTTGTTGGCGTTGACGGCTCCTGCTCAGGCGCAGGCGGTGGCCCAGGCCATGGTGCAGGCCTGGCAAGGGGTAGGGGTGCAGGCGGTGGCGCGCATTGCCCGGGTGAGCGCGCAGGGGGCGCAGGTGACGGCGGCTTAGCGGGTGTTTGCCCCTTTGCAGAATGGGTAGGACAGCGTACAATGGGGGCGTTTACCCCCTGGCAAAAGGTCAATGGTCAAAAGCAAGGGGCGTATGCGACGAGAGCCTACCCTCTGGCCTGCCCTGCTGGCCGGTTTGGGGGTGGGGGCCTTGGCGGGTGTGATGGCCGTGCTGGTATTGCCGTCGGCGCGCTGGGGTCCCCTCTGGTCGGAACCACCTGTTGGCCCCAAACGGGAAGATTGTACTGCGGGTTCTTTAACGGAGTTGGATGTGCTGACCTGCTGGCACTTGCCGGCAACCCAAACCATGACCCAGCAGCGGTGGGATGCGGTTACGTTTGCGGCCAATTTGGGGGATGCCCTCATGCCGTTTCTGCGGCAAGCGCCCTGGCCGGAAATTGCGGCGGCGGCCAAAACCGCCCGGGTGCCCGTGCTGATGTACCATGATATTTTGCCGGAAAAACAGGTGTTTTTTGATGTCACGCCCCAGGAATTTGCCGCCCATTTGCGGTTGATCCAGGAACAGGGGTTGACGCCGGTGAGCTTGGATGCGCTGGTGACCCATTTGCGCACGGGGTTGCCCCTGCCCCCCAAACCGATTCTGCTCACCTTTGATGATGGGTATGCCGGGCATTACCAATACGTCTATCCCCTGTTGCGGAAATATGGTTACCCGGCGGCGTTTTCCATCTATACGCAGGGGGTGGGGCAAACGGCGGGGCGACCCAAAATGACCTGGGCGCAGTTGCGGGAAATGGCGCAGGACCCGCTGGTGACGATTACCTCTCACAGTGTCACCCATCCTTTGGATTTGCGGCCTTTGAGCGATGCGGAATTGGCGCGGGAATTGACCGAATCCAAACGCATTTTGGAGCAAGCGTTGGGCCGACCGGTTCATTACTTCACTTATCCGGTGGGGCATTACGATGACCGGGTAAAGGCGGCGGTGCGGCAAGCGGGTTATCTGGCGGCCTTGACCATGCGCAATGGGGAGGAATTTTATGCCGGGCAGTCGGCGGATGTGCTGACGATTGAGCGGTTTGGGCAGTCCCGTTTGCCGAGCCTGGTGGATACGGTCTGGGGGGGGGCAGCGCCGCCAGCTCCCTTGGCGGGGGTGGATTTCACCGCCCCAATCACCCTGCAACGCCGCACGATTGCGGGGGTGGATTTGGTGTTGGTTAGCGGCGGGCGACCGGTTACCTACCACGCCGATTCCCGTTACCAGGTGGAGGAATTTTTGCGCAAGGAACCGCGGGCGGTGGCGGTTGTCGATGGCGGGTTTTTCTCGCTGGAATCCCTCACGTCCAACGTGATGATTGGGCCGGTGTTGGCGCAAAATACGGGGCAATTTATTCCGGGGGGGAAGGGGGACAATCCCAAGCTCAAGGGGCGGCCTTTGGTGGTGATGACGCCCAAGACGGTGCGGTTTTTGCCCTTTGACCCGGTGCAACACAATACCTTGGCGGGGGTGCAGGCACAGGTGCCGGGGGTGACGGACCTATTTGTGGCGTCTGCCTGGTTGGTCAAGGACGGGCAACCGCGGGATTACGCCAGTTTCGGGAATCTGTTTGGTTTTGATGCCGAGCGGCACCGGGCGTTTTGGGGGGTGCTCCAGAGCGGCCAGCCGATGATTGGCATTTCCACCAATCGGGTGGATTCGGTGCGTCTGGGGCAGGTGCTGGCGCAGGTGGGGTTTCGGGAGGCGGTGATGTTGGATTCGGGGGCGACGGCGGCTTTGGCCTACCGGGGCCAACGCTATACGGAATACGAACCCCGTCCCACGCCCCATGCGGTGCTCCTGTTGCCGCCGGACACACCGTGAATGTTTTGGGGTTAATCGCGGGCAATAGCCGTTGTCACTGGGGGTGGTGGCGCCACGGCCAATTGAAACGCACCTGGCATACCCCCTGGCAGAGTCCCACGACGACCTGGGTGCAAAACCATTGTGTTTGGCCGGTTTATGTGGTGTCGCCTGTGCCCGCGCAGGTGCAGGTGTGGCAGCGCTATTCGCACGCCCACGTCCTTACCTTGGCCGACATTCCCCTGCCGGGGGTCTATGCGACGTTGGGGGTGGACCGGGCGTTGGCGGCCTGGGGGGCCAGTCGGTTGTACGGTACGCCAGTGCTGGTGATTGATGCGGGGACGGCGATTAGCCTCAGTGCGGTGGATGCCCACGGGCAGTTCCTGGGTGGGGCAATTTTACCGGGGCTGGCCTTGCAATGCCAAAGCCTGCATCAGGGCACTGGGGCATTACCGTTGGTGGATTGGCCGGAGACCTTGCCGCCTGTGTGGGCCAGGAATACGGTACAGGCCATGCAAAGCGGTATGGGGTACACCCTGTTGGCGGGGTTGCGGTTTTATCTGGCGCAATGGAGTGGCCAGGTGGTGGTCACCGGCGGCGATGGCGCGTGGGTATGGCGGCACCTCCAGGCCGAGGGCATCCCGCTTTGTTGGGAACCGGATTTGTTGTTACGCGCTTTGGGGGAGCTAATTGCCTGCCCGAAAGATGTTGACATAGCCACCGGGGCAGGTCGGCCAAACCCCATCTTCCGCGCCATTCACATTGGGAGCAATGGAGATGCCTGAACTGGGCGCAATACTTTCACACAGCACGGGTGCATCAATGGTCTTGTCCTCAGTGGCGCCATCGGGTAGGGTGACCTTCAGCACATCCCACTCCACCCCGGCAGAGTACCGTTTCAGCGCTGCATTTTTGGTGTAGGGCGTCAAGGTGGCGTAATCTTTTTCAACCTTCTCCTCACCGCCGCCGCCCACGTAGTTGTAATTTTTTGTGTCCGTAGGCATGCCTATAGATATACTGCCGAACGACCCAAAATGACCGTGTTCATAGCGAAAGAGTTTTTGTCCCTTGATCCAGGCGTTGAGCGTCACCTTGGCCTCCGACTGTTTGGCCTTGGCCGATTGCGCCAAGAAAGAGGGTAGAGCAATGGCTGCCAAAATCCCGATAATGACTACCACAACCAGCAGTTCCACCAGGGTAAACCCACCATTCTTATCAAGCTGTGGCCGGCGCCGTAACCACCAATACCGCAACAGGAAAAACGTATTCATAAGTAGAATATCCCCGTTTGCCTGTGATCTGCATCGCTTACGGTTAACATACCCAGGAACCTAGGACGCCATAACAAAGTTGTCCATAAAATTCGTTAATACCGTAGGATTACGGAAATGGGCGGGTGCCTGTGAAAGAGCCGCAGCCGGTTGCCAGTTTCCCTTGGGATCACATCCCGGTCCAATTTGGGTACAGTAAAAAGCAAACCATCAGCCCATGCCGGAGGTAGCGTCCCATGAGTACTACGCCCATTCCCCCTCCACCCCGCGGTGGCATCCCCCCTGCGCCCCCCCGTCCTCCAGCGGCGCCGGTTCCACCGCCTTTGCCCAAACCTGTGCCGCCCCCGACGGCCAAAACGGGCGGTAGCCGGATTCCCTCGATGGAGGAATTGGTCTTTCGCGCCCAAGAGGAGGGGGTTTCTGACATTCATGTGGGGGTCAACGAGCGGCCCCGTTTCCGCAAACGGGGGATCATGGAAATTGTCGAAGACCTGCCGGTGACCGACCTGGAGACCTACGACCGCTGGATGAGCGAAATGCTCCAGCCGGATCAGATTGAGCAATTCCGCAAAAATATGGAATTTGACGGCGCCTGCACCTTCCAGGACAAAATTCGGGTGCGGATCAATTTGTTTATCTCCCTGCGCGGCCCGGCTATGGTGCTCCGTCTGATTCCCCTCAAAATTCTCACCATTGAACAGTTGAATTTGCCCCCGGTGTTCAAGGATTTATGCCATTACCAAAAGGGCTTAATCCTGGTCACCGGCCCGACGGGTTCCGGGAAATCCACCACCTTGGCCGCGATGGTGGACTACATCAACCAAAACCTCGCCAAACACATTATTTCTATTGAGGACCCGGTGGAATTCGTCCATTTCAGTAAAAAATCCCTGATCCGCCAGCGGGAGGTGGGCATCCATACCTTGAAATTTGAAAACGCCCTGAAAGCCTCGCTGCGGGAGGACCCGGATGTGATTCTCATCGGGGAAATGCGGGACCGGGAAACGGTCAATACCGCCATGAAAGCTGCCCAAACCGGCCACTTGGTGTTTGGTACCCTGCACACCAACAGCGCGGTCAAAACCATTGACCGGATTCTCAACCTCTACGAACCCGCCGAACAGCCCCCCATGCGGGTACAGATCGCCGAAACCTTGGTGGCGGTGATTGCCCAAGCCCTGGTGCGGACCACCGATGGCAAACGGACGGCCATCCACGAAATCATGATCAACACCGACGCCATCAAAGACTACATCCGCCGGGACGAAGTGGACGAAATCGAACAGATCATCCCCCGTTCCACCTTTGATGGGATGTGTACCATGAACCAATGCCTGCAACGGCTGTACGAGGAGGGCCGGATCACCGAGGAAACCGCCTTGGAAGCCTCCCCCAAACCCAACGAAATGGCGATGATTCTGCGGGGGCGCGCGGGGTATTAAAGCAGCGCTAACCCAACTGGGGCAGCAGGGAGGTGGCGTTTTGCAAAAACCGGAGGGCGCGGGCCAAAGCCGCCGGGCTGACCGTCACCTGCCGCAGTTGCACCAACCCCTCTGTGATAAAACTCGCCTGCACCGTGTTGTCCCCGTGAAAGGGAGTTTCGTACACCACCTCGCGAATCCCGGCGGAAATGATCAATTTCAAACAGGACAGACAGGGTGCCAGGGTGACGTACAGGGTGGCGCCCTCGGTGGCAATCCCATAACGGGCGGCCTGGGCGATGGCATTGGCCTCGGCATGAATGGCGCGGGAAGGCAAGGTCGTGCTGGCGTCACAGCGGGGTAAACCGGGGTAGCAAAACCCCTGGGCCGTGCAGTGGGGAGAACCGGATGGGGGGCCATTGTAGCCGGTCGCCAACACCTGCCGCTGTTTCACAATAACGGCCCCTACAGGCCATGCCAAACAGGTAGAGCGCGTGGCCGCCAGCTTGGCCAGCATCAAAAAATATTCATCCCAGTTGGGGCGCGCCTCCATAACCCTTAGCGCGGCGTCGAGGGTGGGGCAGGTACTGCCGGGGTGGTCGGTCGGGGCGTCGTCGTATCCCCAAAGCGGGGAAATGGCACATCCACAAAACCAATCTCCAGCAATTGTTGGTACGCCTTTTGCCCCAACTCCCGGGTCGGCTGTTGGCTGCGAATGATCTGTACCAGCAGAGGAATGGCCAAATCCGGTTCCTGTTGCGCCCGATGCACCAAGGCCAATTGGTACGTCGCCTGGTCGCGCATTTCCGCCGCTTCCCCAGCTTTGCGCCGCTGACTGTCGGCTACCTGGTTATCAATGCCCGTAAAACTGGTGACCAACTGGGAATGGAAGGTGGATATCTGGTTAAACACCTGGCGGGCATCCTGTAACTTGGACACGGCCAATTTGTAGTCCTGCCGGGCAATCGCCTGCGCCGCCTCTTCCATCAAGCGGCGCCCCCCCTGCAAACTCAGCAATTTCGGGGGTGATACCGCCACATCCAAAGGGTCCACACCAATGGGATTAGTCGGTGGTGTTGCCGGAGCCGGTTTTTGCGCCTGGGCCAATCCTGTCGCCCCCAGCACCACCAAGCCACAAATCGCCAAGGCCACCACAACCGCCCGCAACCATTGCAGAGAGTGACGCACACGCATGCACAATAACCCAAAACGGAATTTATCTGGTATGATAACAGGGATGGGCGGTGAGCATCTCATCCGTTACACTAGAATCTTAGAATCTGTAGTCACCGCACGGGCATGTAGCTCAGTGGATAGAGCACCAGATTCCGGGTCTGGGTGTCGGGGGTTCAAATCCCTCCATGCTCGTCAAAAACACCCTTGTACACCCCAGAAGGCGGGGCTTTAGGCCATTTTACCCGTGACAGCAAACACCAAAATAGGGGTAGTCGGCAGCCTACCCCCTTAGCCAGCACCATGGCCTGTTTTAGCTCAGCGCACTCGGGCCGTGGTCGTAGTCAATCCGAAACGTGGGTTGCACCTTCCCCTGAATATGGCCGAAATAGCCATGCAGTTGGGTAATCCCCGCTTCCGCCGCCGCCCGACCCAGCAACGCTTGTTGCCGATTCCGAATTTGCGCCGTCCGTTGCATCATCAGTAACCGAGCTTGTTGTTGCGTGTCCATATCGCTAACCCTCCATCTAATTTGCCGACTGCCACCCTAACCAACTTGAGCAATCAATTCAACCTTTCTGTATCTAATAATACAGAATTTTTTGCGGATTGTCTATAGGTCGCGGCAAAAAATGTTACAAACGAGGGCGGGGGGGCTAGCTGTGACGGATTTCCCCACTCCCAGGGGGGGCTTTGGGGGGATAAGGTGGAAGAGAGGACGTTGATGACGGGTTATAGTTATGAGTTTTTTTGAATCGGAGATTGTGCAGTCGGAGGCCAAGCAAATTTTTAAGGACTATCAAGAGCTGGTGCAGTTGGGGACCCGCTACGGCAGATTTGACCGGGAGGGCAAGCGTTTGTACATCGAGCAGATGGAGCGCTTGTTGGAACGGTATCGGATTTTTATGAAGCGGGTGGAGTTGTCGGAGGATTTTCTGGCCCAGATGACCATCAAGCAGTTGCAGACCTTTTTGGGGCAATTTGGTCTGACCCCTGACCAGATGTTTGCCCAGATGGAGCAGACCTTAGCACGGATGAAGCAGGAACTTGAGTCGTAGGGTCATTGTCGGGGTGATGGGGCCAGGAGAGGGCGCGACACCGGCGACCTGTCAGGTGGCCTACCAATTGGGAGAACGGGTTGCCCAGGCGGGGTGGGTACTCCTGACCGGCGGGCGGAATGTGGGGGTCATGCGGGCAGCGACTCTGGGTGCCAAAAAGGCAGGCGGCTTGACCGTGGGTATTTTGGACGATGCCACAGGGGCAGGAGCCGTCCCGGAGTTGGACATTGTAATTCCTACCGGGTTGGGGCAAGCCCGCAATGTTGTCAATATCTTGGCCAGTCAGGGGGTCATCGGCTGCGGTTGGGGGGCAGGCACGACCTCGGAGTTGGCTTTGGCGGTGAAATTTCACAAACCGGTGGTGCTCCTGGAAATGCCGCCGGTGGTGCAGGATTTTTTCCGGCAGTTATCCCCTTGCGTGCAAATAGCGCCCACGCCTGATGTGGCCATCGCCTATCTCCGCTCCGTCCTGGGGCCATCTCACCCTGATGACCCCGAGCATTTCCCAAGCACATAAATTACCGAAAAGCGCCGCCCTGCACTACTGCGCTAACCCGCAGGACGGGCCTACCAAGCTATCCCTCTGTGTCGGTGGTTGCTTGTGACATACTCCCGTCTCATGGCTACGCCACGCTTTGCTAACGTCCTACGGACAGAGAGCGGGCTTCACGCTTCAAAGGACTCCGTCCCGCTGACGCGACCGGGGAGCTTCCGCAAGAACCCTCTGCGTGCAGACACGGGATGTCCCACCGCGTAGCCATACCAGATTCCGGCAACACCGTTTTGTATGGCCAACCCGATTCTACCGCGTGGGGGTGGCTGTATCCCGGTACCGTGCGGGGCTTATCCACCCCCACACCCCCGCGAGCTATAGCTAAGCAGGCAAAGGTTGACATATAGAGCAGATGACTGAATCGATGAGGTCATGAAGGTTTTGGGTTGTAGATGTCATAGTTTTTCTAACTCTTTGCTTGATTCTATGCCATGGATGCTCAATCGGGTTTAAATCGGGAGAGTATTTCGGTAGATATATCAATTCGCACCCAGCGGCTGCCACAACCTTCCGAACGAGTTGGCAACGAGGAAAACTGGCATTATCTAAAACAATTTTCTTCCCTGCTCCAATGGTCGGCAACCACATCTCTGTCAACCAGGCAATCAAGACTGGCAAATGACAACTACCAATCCCAGTATGCAACTAATTGCCCTAAATGATAACCACTCATCATGCTGATTCTCTTTCTCTCTTTGCCAGGTCGTTGCCCATATATTCTTTGTCCTTTTCGCCCCCCAACCATATTCCTAAATATCTCGATTATCCACCCCAGACTGGTCAATATAGACTAAATCTTCATTCTTTTCCTCTTTCATCGTCTTGATAAACTGTTGTCGCTCTTCTTCGTTTTGTTCTTCAAGAGTATGTTTTTTTTTACGGGTAAAGTTGATTTTTTTAAGGGCTTGACCAATGGTTGTATGACTGACACCGAGAATGGCTCCCATTTCTTTTTGTGTCAACCCTGGATTGGCTTCGACAAATTGGCGAAATCTCTCCAAATCAGTAAGCTTAGCACTATGACCTTTTTGATCGTTCTGTTTCGGGCGATAATCACCAGTTTCTGACCAGATTTTTAACCATCTTTGTACGGTTCTGATGCTCATACCAAATAACTCACTAACCTCAACTAGTTTTGCCCCCTTTAAGACTGCTGCGACTGCTTTTTGACGCAAATCGTAACTGTATGGTCTTGCCATCGCTTTTCTCCACAGCATCTATCCTATAATACGAC
>NZ_JBRCEP010000022.1:0-17529 GCF_053491055.1 Gloeomargarita sp. | reverse complement strand
GGCTTGGTCGGGGGTGAGGGGTCGGTAGCCCCACCAGGTTTCCACCAGGGGCCAGGGGGCAAGGGGGGGGTAGGTGCGGATGGCTTCGTGGAGGAGGGTGTGGATGCCGCCGGCGGTGGTGCCGCCTTGGAATCCCACATCTTCGCTGGTGGCGCCTACGACCAGTCGGCCATCGCGGCGGGGAACCAGGTAGGCGCTGGCAAAAACCACTTGGTTGAGGCCGGGGGCGTGGGGGGCTTGCAGGGCGAGCATTTGGCCTTTGCGCGGGGCAACGGGCAGAGAGAGGAGCTTTTGTGCCCAGGCACCGGCGGCGAGGATGTAATGGTCTGCTTGGTGGGAAGTGACATCGGTAAGGACCCGCTGGATGGTGGCGTTCTTGGCTTCGAGGCGGACGACGGTTTGTTGGGGAAAGAACTCTACGCCGAGGGAGGTGGCGGCTTGGTGCAGGACTTGGGTGAGTTGGCGGTTGTCCACCTGGCCTTCTTGGGGATACCACCAAGCGCCCTGAAAGTGTGGGCCCAAGCCGGGTTGCTGCTGGTCGAGTTCTGCCCGGTCAAGCCAAATCCCGTGGGGGTTGCTCTGGGTGCGCTCGCTCACGGGCGCGAGGATGCCGCAGGGCCAGTAGCCGGTACTTTGGCCGGTGCGGGCTTCCAGGTCCTGAATCCAGGCGGGGTAGCGTGCCAAGCTGGCCTGACCCAAATCCCGCAGCCCGCCGGGGGGAAGCCGTTCGGCGCCGGGAGCCAGCATCCCTGCCGCGGCATAGGCGGCTGTGCCAGGGAACCCGCCATCGAGAATGCTCACCCGCCGTTGGGTTTTGGCCAGTTCGACGGCGATGCTTAGCCCGATGATGCCGCCCCCGATGATGAGAATGTCCATGTCATGTGGGATGGGTGATGTTTTTATGCTAACGAAACGGGTGGCTTGTTCCGGGAAAAAACTGTGGGATACTGGACGTGGTAGGTACAAGCGAGCAGGATGAGAACCTTTCCCACGTCTGAGACGCTGCGGCGGTTGCCGTTTAGTTTGGCGGATGTGGCGGTTATTTTGGGAACCTTGGTGCTCCTGGCGGTGATCGCGCGGGTGGGGGTGGGGGCGTTGGATGTGTTTCACCCGCCGGTGCAGGTGCCCCGCGTTGACCTGGACCCCCGGAATTTGCCCTACTATGCCGGGCGTTCGACCTTGCGGATGTTTGTGGCGTTATTTTTCTCGACAATTTTTACCCTGGTTTACGGCTATATTGCGGCCAACAGTCGGCGGGCAGAACGGGTGATGATTCCGCTTTTGGATGTGTTGCAGTCGGTGCCGGTGCTGGGGTTTTTGGCAATTACGGTGACGGGGTTTATTGCGCTGTTTCCGGGGAGTTTACTGGGGCTGGAGGCGGCTTCCGTGTTTGCCATTTTTACCAGCCAGGTCTGGAATATGACGTTTTCGTTTTACCAGTCCCTGCGGACGGTGCCCCAGGAGTTGCACGAGGCGGCCACGTTGTATCAGCTTTCGCGTTGGCAGCGGTTTGTGAAATTGGAGGTGCCCTCGGCCATGATTGGCCTGCTGTGGAATGGCATGATGAGCTTTGGGGGGGGCTGGTTTTTTGTGGCCGAAAGCGAGGCCATTAGTGTGCTGAATCAGGAATACACGCTGCCAGGGCTTGGTTCCTACGTGGCGGCGGCCATTGCGGCGGAAAATCTCCCGGCTTTGGGCTGGGCGGTGCTGACCATGGCGGTGGTGATTGTGCTGGTGGACCAGTTGTTTTGGCGGCCTTTGATTGCCTGGGCAGATAAGTTTCGCATGGAGCAAAGTGCGGCTGCCGAAGCCCCGGAATCCTGGGTGTACGATGTGGTGCAGGCAGCGCGGTTGCCGCGGTTGTTGGGCCAGGCGTTGGCGCCGCTGGTTGAGGGGGTAAATCAGTTTTTGTCCCGGTTGACCCGGATGTTGCCGCCGCCGACGATGACCCCGGAGGTCAACCCCCAGCAGGACCGGATTTATAACACCCTTTTGTTGCTGGTGATTGGGTTACTTTTGGCCTGGGGGTTGCATTTTGTGGTGACGACGGTGGGGCTGGCGGAAGTGGGGGTGGTGTTTGGGCTGGGGCTGTTGACCTTGGGGCGGGTGCTGGTTTTGTTGGCGGTGGCGACGTTGATTTGGACGCCGGTGGGGGTAGCGATTGGGTTTCAGCCGCGCCTAGCCCGTTTGTTGCAGCCGGTGGTGCAGTTTTTGGCGGCGTTTCCGGCCAACTTTGTCTTTCCGTTTGCCACGTTGTTTTTTATCCGCACCGGCATTAGTTTGGATTGGGGCAGTATTTTTTTGATGGCGTTGGGTTCCCAGTGGTATATCCTGTTCAATTCGATTGCCGGGGCGCAGAGCATTCCCACGGATTTGCGGGAAATGTGTGCGGATGTGGGGTTGACGGGTTGGCAAAAGTGGCGCAAGTTGATTATTCCGGGGATTTTTTCTGCCTGGGTGACCGGGGGGCTGACCGCCAGTGGCGGGGCGTGGAATGCCAGTATTGTCTCGGAGGTGGTCAGTTGGGGGGACCGCACCCTCAAGGCAACGGGGTTGGGGGCGTATATTACGGAGGCGACGGTGCAGGGGGATTGGGCGCGCATTACCCTGGGAATTGGCATGATGAGTTTGTTTGTGGTCGGGCTGAACCGCTTGGTGTGGCGGCGGCTGTATCTTTTGGCCGAAAGTAAATATCACTTGTGAGGTGGGCGATGACTCCGTTGATTGTGGTGGAACAGGTTTCCAAAAGTTTTCCTTTGCCCCAAGGCAAGGGTGTGTTTTGCGTGCTGAGTGATATTAGTTTCCAACTCCAGTCGGGCGAGGTGGTGGCGCTGCTGGGGCGCAGTGGCAGTGGCAAAAGTACTCTGTTGCGGATCATGGCGGGGTTGATTCCCCCGACCCAGGGGCGGGTGTGGAGCAATGGGAGCTTGTTGCGGGGACCCAACCGGCACGTGGCGATGGTGTTTCAGAGTTTTGCCCTCCTGCCCTGGTTGACGGTGCTCGAGAATGTGGAGTTGGGGTTGGAAGCCCGGGGGGTGGCGCGGGAAGAGCGCAAGCGGCGGGCGTTGAAGGCGATTGACCTGGTGGGTTTAGACGGGTTTGAAAGTGCCTACCCGCGCGAGTTGTCGGGGGGGATGAAACAGCGGGTGGGATTCGCCCGTGCCTTTGCCCTGGAGCCGCCAGTCCTGTTTATGGATGAACCCTTTAGTGCGCTCGATGTGCTCACGGCGGAAAACCTGCGGGGGGAAATTGACGACCTGTGGCAGGCGGGGATGTTTCCTTCCCAGAGCATTCTCATCGTCACCCATAACATTGAGGAGGCGGTGTTTTTGGCCGACCGGGTAATCCTGTTGGGCGCCAATCCTGGCCGGATTCGGGGCGAAGTGGTGATTGATTTACCCCGTCCCCACGACCGCACTTCTTCCCGCTTCAAGGCCCTGGTGGATTACATTTACACGGTGATGACCAACCCGGATATTGAAGTGACGGGCAAGGTAGAAGTGGCCCAGCCGCCCCAGCCTACCTCTCCGTTTGCGCAACCGTTGCCCCATGTGCGGGTGGGGGGAATTAGCGGTCTGTTGGAGTTGGTGGTCGAGCAGCCCAATGCCCAGGTGGACATTCCCCTGTTGGCAGAGCGGCTACAAATGGCGGTAGATGACCTGTTGCCCATTCTGGATGCGGCCCGGATGTTGGGGTTTGCGGAGGTGTCCCAGGGGGATGTGCGTTTGACGCCGGTGGGCCAGGACTTTGCCACGACCACGATTTTACGCAGTAAGGATTTGTTCCGCCAGCAGGCGTTGCAGAATGTGCCGGTGCTGGTGAGTATGGTGCAGACCCTACGGGAAAAGCGCAGCCATTCGATGGGAGCGGATTTTTTCCTGGATTTGTGGGATGACTATTTTCCCCGGGCGGAGGCGGAACGGTTGTTTGCCACTGCGGTGGACTGGGGGCGCTATGCGGAATTGTTTGAATACGATGCTGATGAAGGACGGCTTTATCTTTCGGAGTCCAGCACGGCCAATGACGCCCTGCCGGTGGAGGAAGAAACGGCTTAGGGGGTGGTTTTGCCCTCTAAATAGCTAAGTAGCGGTAATTGCGGCCATAGGTCGCTGGGGACGTGGGTACGCACCGCTTCGAGGAGGAGGTGTTCCAACGGCCAGCGATGGACGTTCACCAGGTGGAGCAGCAACTCGGCAGCGTAATCCTGATAATTGAGCACATCCATCATGCAGGCCAATTTGCATATCCGTTCCGGTGTTCGCCAATCCGGGGGGGTCTCCGGCGCCAGTAAATCCCGCACATATACGGCATCCCCCCAGAGTTTTTGCCCTCGATAATAGGAGACGCTTGTGAGGGGAAATGCGCGCCTGGCAACGCCCTGGTGGAGGTCTAGGTGCATCAAGGTAAACCCCTGGGCGCGCATAAACCTATCTAAATCGGCAAACAGGGGTTGTCCTACATACAGCGGCGAAAAAGTCACTTCCGTTTGGACCACCAACAGACTGTGGTTGAGCACATGCTGCGCCCCCCGCAGGACATCCAAATCCGCCCCCTGCACATCGGTTCCTAGAAAGTCAATCTCGGCAATGCCTGCTTCGTGACAGAAGGTATCCAAGGTAGTGGTTTCCACCTCCACGGTGAAATCCAATGCCATCACCTCATGTAACCAACTGAAGCGGCTCAGATAGGACTCGTTGGGCGGGTACAGGGAAGAACACATCGGGTTTTTCGTCACATAAAGGGTTCTTGTGCCGCAGGTGTCACTGAGGGCCAAGGGTAAATGCTGTTCTGTCCAGTTAATGTGCTGTTCTGTCAGGAGGGCATTGGCCGCCTCGCAGGCATCCGCATCCACGTCAAAGCCATAAATGGTGAGGTTGGGGGCAAAGACCGACCAGCCCTGATTTCCCCAATCATCTTGCTCGGAAATTTTCCGAGAACCCACATTGACCACCGTCATGGTTAGGTTGTCCAGATAACCTTGCGCCTTGAGTAGGGGGGTAAACAGGGGGGGCATCGCCAATACCAGGTGACATGACAGTCTTATTGTGCCTCATGGGTTCCCTAGGCTAGGAGCAGCTCAGCCCCCGCCCGGTCAGTAACCAATAGCGGTGAGAAACGCCTGCACCTTGGCCCAACTGTAGGGGAGCAAATCCGGGCGGTCGCTGTTGAGGGTCACCAAACCGGTTTGGGCGCGAAACCAGGTGCGTTGCCGCTTGGCTAACTGGCAGGTGTGTTTGACAATCAGGGCTTGCGCCGTCTCCAGGGTATCATGACCGGCTAAGTAATTGCTGATTTCTTGATAGCCCAAAGTTTTGAGTAAAGGCAGGTCCGGCCCATATTTGGCGCGTAATTGTTCCGTTTCTTGCACCAAGCCCTCGGCGATCATCTGCCGGGTGCGGCGCTGGATACGCTCTGCCAAACGGTCGCTATCCACATACAACCACAAAACCGGATAGGGCGGCGGCTGTTGCCCCTGGAGTTGCGACAGCGGCACCCCCGTCACGTAATACACTTCCAAGGCCCGCAGGGTGCGCACCGGGTCGTGGGGATGGATTTTGGCGGCGCTGGCTGGGTCCACCTGCTGGAGAAAGGCGTAGCGTTCCCCTTGGCTGTAGGTACTCAGTTGCGCCCGCAAGGTCGGTTGGGGCGCCACCGGTGGAATGGACAACCCCCGGACCACCGCCTGAATGTACAGCCCACTTCCCCCCACCAACACCGGAATTTTCCCCCGTCCCTGCCACTGGGCAATCAACGCCTGCGCCGCCCGCTGATACTCCGCCACCGTCACCTGCACCGTCGGCGCCACCCAATCGATCAAAAAATGGGGAACTTGCGCCCGTTGCGCTGGTGTGGGCTTGGCCGTGCCAATATCCAACTCCCGATAGACCTGGCGGGAATCCGCATTGATAATCACACTGTTTAATTTCTGGGCCAACGCAATCCCCAACTCGGTTTTGCCGGTTGCCGTTGGGCCACAGATCACGATTAAAGCCAGGATTCCACCCCCGCGTCAAAATCTGCCTGCTTGCCGTTTTGAGGGAGTTTTTATGCATTTTGTGCTAAAATTATAGCGAATTTGCGGTGTATTTTTTCTTTTTGCTTTTAGGAGATTTGGGCATGACCGCCACCTACGGCGCTGACCAGATTCAGGTTTTGGAGGGTTTAGAAGCGGTACGCAAGCGGCCTGGGATGTACATAGGGAGTACGGGGTCCAAGGGCCTGCATCACCTGGTGTACGAGGTGGTGGACAATTCGGTGGACGAGGCGCTGGCGGGTTTTTGCACCCATATCGAAGTGGATTTGTACCCCGATGGTTCGGTCATGGTCACGGACAATGGCCGGGGCATTCCCACGGGCATCCACCCCAAAACGGGCAAATCGGCGCTGGAAACGGTGATGACGGTGCTGCACGCCGGGGGGAAATTCGGCGGGGAGAATGGGGGCTACAAGGTATCAGGCGGTCTGCACGGGGTGGGGGTGTCGGTGGTCAACGCCCTGTCGGCCCAGGTGGAAGTGGTGGTCTGGCGGGAGGGGCGGGAGTTTCGCCAGCGGTTTGAGCGGGGCAAACCGGTGACGGAGTTGCTCAGCATGCCCTTGACCGAAGAGCGGCGGGGGACGGCGGTGCGGTTTCGCCCGGACCCGGAAATTTTCAAAGAAACGACGGAATTTGAATTTAGCCTCCTGGCCACCCGGTTGCGGGAATTGGCCTATTTGAATGCCGGAATTCAAATTAGTTTGCGGGATTATCGCAAGGAGCCGCCGCGCCTGGAAACCTTTTGTTTTTTGGGCGGTATTCGTGAGTACGTCAGCTACTTAAACCAAGATAAACAACCCCTGCACGAGGAAGTGATTTACATCCAAGGGGAACGCCAGCAGGTGCAGGTGGAAGTGGCCCTGCAGTGGTGCGCCGATGCCTATGCAGACAATGTTTTGGGGTTTGCCAACAATATCCGCACCGCGGACGGGGGCACGCATTTGGAGGGCTTCAAAGCGGTGCTGACCCGGACGATCAATGCCCTGGCGCGCAAGCGCAACAAACTCAAGGAACAGGATGCCAATTTGGCAGGGGAACATATCCGGGAAGGCTTGGCGGCGGTGGTTGCCGTGAAGGTGCCCAACCCCGAATTTGAAGGGCAAACCAAAACCAAATTGGGCAATACGGAAGTGCGGGGGATTGTGGAGGCGTTGGTGGGGGAGGCACTCATGGAATTTTTGGAATTGCGTCCCCAGGTGGCCGATGCCATTTTGGATAAGGCCATTCAAGCCTATCAGGCGGCGGAGGCAGCGCGTCGGGCACGGGAATTGGTGCGGCGCAAATCGGTGTTGGAATCCTCCACCTTGCCGGGAAAATTGGCCGATTGCAGCAGCCGCGACCCCCGGGAATGCGAGTTGTTTATTGTGGAAGGAGACAGTGCAGGAGGGAGTGCCAAACAGGCGCGAGACCGGCGGTTTCAGGCGATTTTGCCCCTGCGCGGCAAAATTATTAATATTGAAAAAACGGACGATGCGCGGGTCTATAAAAATGCGGAAATTCAAGCCCTGATCATGGCGATTGGGTTGGGGATCAAGGGGGAAGAATTCGATGTTTCAAAATTGCGTTATCACCGCATTATTCTTCTTACGGATGCGGATGTGGATGGGGCGCACATTCGCACCCTGTTGCTTACCTTTTTCTATCGCTACCAGCGCCCGATTGTGGAAGAGGGCTATATCTACATTGGCTGTCCGCCCTTGTACAAGCTAGAACGGGCCCGCCCCCGGCAGGTGATTTACTGCTACAACGACCGGGAGTTAGAGGCGGCCAAACAGGCGCTGCCTGCCCAGGCCAGTTACACCATTCAGCGGTTCAAAGGGTTAGGGGAAATGATGCCGGAGCAGTTGTGGCAAACGACGATGAATCCCGAAACCCGCACGCTCAAACGGGTCACGGTGGAGGATGCCGCGGAAGCGGACCGTTTGTTTACGATTTTGATGGGGGACCGGGTGCCGCCCCGCCGCGAATTTATCGAAACCTATGCGTCGCAGTTGAGTTTGGCCGAATTGGATATTTGATTAACCCATATCGCCGACGCGCAACGCCCCGGCATAAACCAGACCCCTGGGTACATCCAACGTGACAATGGCGCCGTCGCGGATCAACTGGGTGGCATTTTTGACCCCCAGGATGACCGGCACCCCCAAGCGCAGGCCGATCACCGCGGCATGGCTGGTCAAACTCTCGTCCTCGGTAATGATCCCTGCCGCGCGCCGCATCGGTTCGACCAACTGCACATCGGTTTGGGGGGCCACCAAAATCTCCCCATTCTGGAAATCCGTCAGCCGCTCCCCCGAGCGCAACACCCTTGCCCGCCCGCTGACCAGCCCTTGGCCGACGCCTACCCCCTGGGCCAAAAGCGCGCTCACCATGCCCACCTTGATCAAATCGGTGGAACCCGGCACCCCCGGCAAGGTACCCGCCGTCATCACCACCAAATCCCCTTCCTTGAGCCAGCCCCGCTCCTGGGCCATCGCCATCGCCACCTGGAAGGTTTGTCCCGCCGTCGGCAACTCCAGCACCAGCAGGGGCCGCACCCCCCAGACCAGTTGCAACTGCCGCGCCACCTCGATGTGGGGCGTCACCGCCACAATTGCCGTGCGGGGCCGGAACTTAGACACATTGCGCGCCGTTGCGCCCGTCTTGGTCAGAGTCAAAATCGCCCCGGCGCCCAACTCGCTGGCCACATCGCTGACTGCCTTGCTGATGGCATTGGCAATGGCCTGCCCCCCACTTTGAAAAGGCCGGGAATACACCCCCTGCATCCCCGGTTGCAGACATTCCTGCTCGATATGCCGGGCAATTTTATCCAGGGTTTGCACTGCCAGCACCGGATAGTTGCCCGTGGCCGTTTCATTGGAGAGCATCACCGCATCCGTGCCATCCAAGATGGCATTGGCCACATCCGACACTTCCGCCCGGGTCGGGCGCGGCGACGTCGCCATACTGTCAAGCATCTGGGTTGCCGTAATCACCGGAATTCCCAGGCGGTTGGCCGTGGCAATCAACCGTTTTTGCAGCAGCGGCACCTCCTGGGCCGGCATTTCCACCCCCAGGTCGCCCCGCGCCACCATCACCCCATCGCACACGGACAACACCGCCTCCATCTGGGCAATCGCCTCGTGCTTTTCAATCTTGGCCACCACCGGCACCCGGTAGCCCTTTTGCGCTATCAACTCCTTCAACTCCAGCACATCCTCCGGGTTGCGGACAAAACTCAGGGCCACCCAATCCACCCCCTGCTCCAGGCCAAACAGCACATCCTCCCGGTCCTTATCCGTCAGCGCCTTCACCGACAGGGACACCCCTGGGAAATTCACCCCCTTGTGGTTGGACAACACCCCGCCGACGGTCACCCGGCAGTGCAACGCCTTCGCCGCCGCCTCCACCGCCTCCACCCGCATTTCCACCCGGCCATCGTCCAGGAGAATGGTGGCCCCCACCGGCACCTCCTGCGCCAACCGGTCATAGCTGACAAACCCCCGCTGCTGCGTACAGGGCACTGGTTCACTGGTGAGAATATAGGGGTCGCCCGCCTGCACCACCACACTCCCTGCCGGGAACTTGCCCAGACGAATTTTCGGGCCTTGCAAATCCTGCAAAATGCCCACCGGTTGGTTCAACTCAAAGGCCAACTGGCGAATCGTGCGGATATGCCGCCGGTGGTCCGCGTGACTCCCGTGGGAAAAATTCAACCGAAAGGTATTCACCCCCGCCTCAATCATGGCACGCAGAATTTCCGGGGTCTCACAGGCCGGGCCGACCGTGGCCACAATTTTGGTCCGTCGAAAGGGAGCACCCATCCTACCCAACCCTGCGCCAACCGCACAAAACAAGAGATACGATCAGTGATTGTAAACGGGGAACCACCCCCCTGCGGGATTTTCCCCCCACAACTTTTAGGAATGGCAGCGGCCTCAACCGTCGAGAAACCGCCGGGTGAGGTCTTGGTAGCTCTCAATCCGCCGGTCCCGCCAAAACGGCCACCCCTGCCGCTGGGTTTCAATCTGGGTCAAATCCAACGTCGCCGTGAGCACCGCCGCCCCCTCCACCGGCCCCCGCACCAACACCTGCCCGTCCGGCCCACAGACAAAACTCTGCCCCCAAAACTCGATCCCCCCCTCGGCGCCAGGGGTCGGCTCCCAACCCGCCCGATTCACCGCCACCACAAAACACCCATTGGCGATGGCATGGCTCCGTTGGATCACCTCCCACGCCTCCCATTGCGCCTGCCCCCGCACCGGTTTCTCCCAGGGATGCCAACCAATGGCCGTCGGGTAAAACAAAATCTGCGCCCCCCGCATCGCCGTCAACCGAGCCGCCTCCGGGTACCACTGGTCCCAGCAGACCAGCAGGCCCAGCCGGCCATAGGTACTGTCGAACACCTGATAGGACAAATCCCCAGGAGTAAAATAAAACTTTTCGTAATACAGCGGGTCATCGGGGATGTGCATCTTGCGGTATTTGCCCAGATAACCCTTGCGTCCGTCGAGTGCCACCGCCGTATTGTGGTAAATGCCTGCCGCCCGCTTTTCAAACAGACTGGCAATAATCACAATATCCAGCTCTGTCGCCAGTTTTTGTAATGCTTCTGTACTGGGGCCAGGAATCGGTTCGGCCAGGGCAAATGCTGCGTAATCTTCCGTCTGGCAGAAATAGCGCGTGCGAAACAATTCGGGCAGACAGACGATCTGTGCCCCTTGGCCGGCCGCTTGCCGAATGCCCGCTGCGGCCTTTTGGTCGTTTACATGGGGGTCGGGGTCGCAGACCATTTGCACCAAACCCACCGTCACCGGTTCCATCACCCAGGCATCCCCTACTGGTGTTTCCTACCATAGCCATCCTAAGCGATGGGGGAACCAGCCTTCCCAGAAAATCAGCTTCCAGACGTGGCCTCCGGGCCGACGATGCCCATGTGAAAAGACCTGTTGGCCGAGAACCGCCGCCGGCCTAGCTCTCTACCAAGGCCTCCAGTTTGCGGCGATCCGGCAGGTACAAATGGTCGGGGTCCGGGCGGGTGAGCAGCCCCTCCTGTTCCAGTTTTTTCAAAACACGGGTGACGGTTTCGCGGGTGAGGCCGCAGAGATTGCCCAATTCCCGGTGGGGGAGATTGGGAATGAGCACCCCACCCCGTTCCACTTGCCCCTGCCCCTCGGCCAGAAAGAGCAACACATCGGCTAACCGGGCGCTGCTTTCCGATTCCCGCACCTGCAAACGGCGGTTCAACTGCTGAATCCGTTTGACCAGCAATTGCGCCAGGCGAAAGCCCACCTGCGGTTCGGTGTGGATCAAATCCCGAAAGTCCTCCGCTGGCATACTCCCTACGGTCACCGGCGTCAGGGCCACCACATCGCTGGAGCGGGGCGAGGATTCGAGGCTGGCCATTTCCCCAAAAATGTTCCCTGGCCCCAGGATGTTTAACGTGATGTCCCGTCCCTCCCGGTTACGGGTGACAATTTTTACCCAGCCCTGTACAAGCAAGTACACACAATCCCCCCAATCCTGCTCCAAAAGCAGGGTCGCCCCCGCCGGATGTTGCCGCATGACCAACCGCTGACTGGCCCGGTTTTGGACCGGGGTGGGTAGCCCGTGAAACAGAACGGTCGAGTTGAGAAATTCGGTCAAGGTCGGTGTGGGCATGGGCCGGCGCTGACGTGGGCATAGTTTCATTGTACTTTTTTCATTTTCCGAGAAATTGGTGTCCCTGCCCAGAGGTTGGGTGCCGAAATCTGCTAAAATACACCGTGACCTGGCCAGTCACAAGGGAGCAGCTTGTGGGTTTATTCAGTCGTTTTTCACGGGATATGGGGATTGACCTGGGCACGGCCAACACGTTGGTCTACGTGTCCGGTCGGGGGGTGGTGTTGCAGGAACCCTCGGTGGTGGCGATTGACCAGGAGTTGAAGGTGCCCCTGGCGGTGGGGGAAGACGCCAAGCGGATGTTGGGGCGGACGCCGGGGAATGTGGTGGCGGTGCGGCCTCTGCGAGATGGGGTGATTGCCGATTTCGATACGGCGGAATTGATGTTGAAGCATTTTATCCGCCAAGTGCATGGGGGACGTTCCCTGGCCCAACCCCGGATTGTGATTGGCATTCCCAGCGGGGTAACGGGGGTAGAACGGCGGGCGGTGATTGATGCGGCCATGCGGGCGGGTGCCCGGAAGGTGGATTTGATTGATGAACCGGTGGCGGCGGCGATTGGGGCGGGTTTGCCGGTGGACCAGCCGATTGGCAACATGATTGTGGATATTGGCGGCGGCACGACGGAAGTGGCGGTGTTGAGTTTGCAGGGGGTGGTGCTGAGCGAATCCGTGCGGGTGGCGGGGGATGAACTCAGCGAAGCGATCATGAATTATATGAAAAAGGTGCATAACCTGGTGATTGGGGAGCGGACGGCGGAGGACATCAAAATTGACGCGGGTTCTGCCTATCCGGTGGGGAACGACGACCAGGTGGTGGAGGTGCGGGGGTTGCATTTGCTGTCGGGGCTGCCGCGCACGGTGACGATCAAGGCGCCGGAGGTGCGAGAAAGCATGGCGGAGCCGCTGGCGGTGATTGTGGATGCGGTAAAGCGCACCCTGGAGCGCACGCCGCCGGAATTGGCTGCCGACATTGTGGACCGGGGGATTGTGTTGGCAGGGGGCGGCGCCCTGTTGCGGGGGTTGGACACCCTGATTAGCCATGAAACGGGGATTGTGGTCCACATTGCCCCGGAACCCTTAAATTGCGTGGTATTGGGCACCGGAAAGGTGCTAGAAAGTTCGCGCGGGCTGGAACGAGTCTTTAGCAGCCGTTCCGGTTAGGGCTGGAATCGGTGTAGGATAGGGGCAGTTTGCGTGCGGTGCAATGGCCCGGTTTGGACTCCTCCGGCGGTGGTGGCAGCGTTATACCGCCCAGATTCTCGGTGGTGTTGGGGTGGTCGCGTTGGCGGTCTATTGGCAAACGACGCAAGCCTGGGTGCTGCGGGAATTGTATCGCAGCTTACAAGGGGGAAGGGTGCCGGATACGCGCCTGGTGGATGCGCGGGTGCAGGAGTTGGAAGTGCAGGTGCAGGCGTTGCAGCTCCAAAACCGCCAGTTGCAGCAGTTACTGAAGTATCAGCAGCAAATGCCTTTGGCGACAGTGGCGACGACGGTGGTGGGGCGCAGCGCCGGGCATTGGTGGCAGCAAATTTGGGTGGGAGAAGGCAGTACCAAGGGGATTATGCCGGGAGCGGTGGTGTTGGCGCCGGGGGGGGTAGTAGGGCGGGTGTTGGATGTGACGCCCCATACCAGCCGGGTGTTGTTGGTTACCGACCCCAGCAGTAAGGTGGGGGTGATGGTCAACCGTTCGCGCGCGATGGGGATTTTGGTGGGGCAGGGGACGGAGCAGACGGTGGTGGAATTTTTTGACAAAAATCCCGATGTGAAACCGGGGGATGCCCTGGTCACCTCCCCTTTTAGCACGATCTTTCCGGCGGGGATTGCAGTGGGCAAAGTTGAAAGTATTGATTGGCGGGCGATGCCTGCGCCCCGGGCCGTTGTGCAGCTTTATGCCCCGGTTGACCGGCTGGAATGGGTGTTGGTGCAAAGTTATGGGGCGAAATCGCCTCTCCTCCATCCCTAGGTTGGGGAGGCTGCTGGCTACGGTGGTATCGGCCTGGGCTGCCCTGGCGCTTTTGCCTTTGCGGTGGCCGGGGATGGAGTTGGCAGGCATTGGCCCGGACTGGCCGTTGATCTGGGTGGTGGCCTGGAGTGTCAAACGCACGGCTTGGCAGGGCTTAATCGCCGGGGTGACCCTAGGGGTTTGGCAGGATGCGCTGGTCAATCCGGGGGAGGGCTGGTGGCCGTCCCATGCCCTGGGATTGGGGGTAGTGGGCGTTTTGACGGCGCTGTTGCAAAAAGACCGCTTGATTCAGGAGGATTTTATTTCGGTGGCGTTGATTGTCTTTGCGATGGCGGTCATCAGCGAGACGGTGATGGCGGTGCAATGGAGTCTTCTGGGTCACCGTCTCCTGGGGCAAATTTGGTGGGACCACCAGCGGTTAACTCTGGCATCGGCCATCCTCAGCAGTCTCTGGGCGCCTTTGGTGTATGTGCCCCTCAGTCGCCTGTGGTACAACGATTGAGCGGCCCATGTCCTTAGCTCCCTGGCGTACGCCCTTGGCCCGTGCCCTCCACCGCAACCGTGCTTTGGCCTACAGCCGCTACGCCCAATTGGCCACCGTAGACCCCCAGGGCCGCCCCCACAACCGCACCCTGGTCGTTCGGGGTTTTGTCGGAGACACCAATACCTTGGAATTCATCACCGACCGACGCAGCGCCAAAGTTGCCCAAATTCACCACCAGCCCTGGGGGGAACTGTGCTGGTACTTCCCTGAGACCCGCGAGCAATTTCGCCTGGCCGGTCCATTGCAACTCATAGACGATAGCACAGAGGATGTGTTTGCCCAAACGGCACGGTGTCAGCGCTGGCAGAGTTTATCCCCCCGGAGCCGCCAGCCATTTACCTGGCCGCCTCCCGGTCAACCCCGCCAGGGAGACTTGCCCCAAGACCTGCCTTTGGGCACCACACCGCCGGCCCACTTTTGTTTGCTGTGGTTGCACCCCCAGCGGGTGGAGCATCTGGAGCTGCGCGGCCATCCCCAAAATCGGTACTGTTATCAAATGGCCGCAAACCAGACCTGGACCGTCCAGGAAGTGAATCCCTAGCCCCTATTCCCGGCGGTCCAACCCGGCAGGCGTCACCCCCGATAGCTGTTCCATCGCCGCCAGCGCCGCCTGCGAACCTGCCAAAATGTCCCGCTCCTCCCCGCCGAGGTACACCCGGCCAAAACTGCCAAATGGCTGCACGTCCAGGATGTTAATGAGGGCGGCTTTTTCCGCTTCATTGGCTGCTAAAGGGGCATAGGCCGCCGGTTCCACCTCCAAGATATACAGGGTTTGGCCCGCCAAAATCATCTGTCCGCGCCGCATGCGGTTAATCAGTTGGGCCTGGTGGGGGTCAATGTTGCGGATCACCTGGCTCGACACCACCCGCGGTTTCAGCCGTTGTTGTTCTTGCACCCCCAAGGCGGCGAGAATGGCCTGTCCTGCCGAACGCACTTCCCCTTGCCGACTGGCATGGATTTCCAGCAGACCGTAGAGCCGTTCGACCACCTGCACCCCTGGTCGCACCAGATTGGACTTCAAGGCCACATCGGTAATGCGGTTGATTTCAATCCCCGGCGAAATTTCCACCCACAGGGACGCATCCCCCGGCAGCGGCAAAAACCCAGAGGACACCGTACCCAGATAGGCGGCATACTGGGGTTGCAGACTGTCAATGTACACATAGCTGCGCAAGGTCGCGCCCACAACCGGCTGCCTCCAGGGAGAACCATACCCCAGTGTAAAGGGAAGGGGCGGGGAATTTTTGCACCCAGGGCTGGATTCTGGTACAGTGAGGGTACGGTCGGTGCGTAAATCCCTTGGTGACCCAAAAAGGAGTGACGGTGTGATGGTGGAACGCGGAGCAACCCTGGACTATCAAAGCGAAGCCTATCGCGATGCCTACAGCCGCATCAATGCCATTGTGATTGAAGGGGAACAAGAGGCGGCGGAAAACTACGTCCACATTGCCGAATTGCTCGCCGACCACCGGGAAGAATTGCTCTCCCTAGCCAAGATGGAAAGCCGTCACAAAAAAGGGTTTGAAGCCTGTGGTCGCAACTTGCAGGTGACGCCCGATTTGCCCTTTGCCAAGCAATTTTTTGCCAAGTTGCGGGCGAATTTTCAAAAAGCCTTTGCCGTCGGGGATGTGGTGACCTGTTTGTTGATTCAAGCCTTGATTATCGAAGCGTTTGCGATTTCCGCGTATAACATTTACATTCCCGTTGCCGACCCCTTTGCCCGCAAAATTACGGAAGGGGTGGTCAAGGATGAATACCTGCATTTGAATTTTGGGCAGCGGTGGCTCAAAGAACACTTTGCGGAAGTGAAAGACCGTTTGAAGGAGGCCAATCGGGAGAATTTGCCCTTGGTGTGGCAAATGTTGAATGAGGTCGAGGAGGATGCGGCGCAATTGGGCATGGAGAAAGCGGCCTTGGTGGAGGATTTTTTGATTGCCTATGGCGATGCCCTCGCAGAGATTGGCTTTACCACGCGGGAAGTGATGCAATTGACGGCCATGGGTTTGGCGGCCTAGCCTTTTCTGCTATTTGGCAGGGGGTTTTTCGCTATCCTGGGGTAGGTTGCTGCGGGGAACGCCGTTTATGTTTGGATTGATCGGCCATCTGACGAGTTTGGAGCACGCCCAAGCGCTGGCCTACGAGTTGGGGTATTTGGAATATGCGGAGCGGGATTTAGATTTTTGGTGCATGGCGCCCCCGCAAACCCTTGATGAAATCAAGGTACGCAGCCTTACTGGACAGGTGATTGAAGGCCGGTACATTGAATCCTGTTTTGTGCCAGAAATGCTCTCCCAAAATCGTTTCAAAGCGGCGACCCGGAAGGTCATCAATGCGATGGCGCACGCCCAAAAACAAGGTATTGACATTACGGCGTTGGGAGGCTTTACTTCGATCATTTTTGAGAATTTCAACCTGGAACAAATCCGCGACGTTCGCAATGTATCTTTGGATTTCAAGCGGTTTACCACCGGCAATACCCACACGGCTTATATCATTACCCGCCAAATGGAATTGGTCGCGCCTGAGATGGGGATTGACCTAGAACACGCCTGTATTTTGGTGTGTGGTGCCACAGGGGATATTGGCAGTGCGGTGTGCCGTTGGTTGGCCTATCATTTCCCCAAGGCGGATTTATTGTTGGTGGCGCGCAATCACCAGCGGTTGCAGGAATTTCAGCAAGAATTGGGCACAGGGCGGATATTGTCCCTAACCGAGGCCTTGCCATTGGCGGATGTGGTGGTCTGGGTTGCCAGTATGCCCAAGGGCATGGATATTGACCCGACGCAGTTAAAACATCCCTGTCTCATGATTGATGGGGGTTATCCGAAAAATTTGCGTACCAAAATTCAACATCCCCAAGTACGGGTGTTGCAAGGGGGTATGGTGGAGCATGCTTTGGATATTGACTGGAAAGTCATCTCTTCTTTGGTGGATATGAATGTGCTGGAACGACAAATGTATGCCTGTTTTGCTGAGGCCATGATCTTGGAATTTGAGGGGTGGCATACGAATTTTTCTTGGGGGCGCAACCAGATTACGTTGGAAAAAATGGCACAGATTGGGGCGGCTTCCGTCAAACACGGGTTTCGCCCCTTGTTGCGGTGATGGGCTGAAGAAAACAACTCACCCCTTAGGAGTGAACTCTGCACAAAAAAGTTCACAAATTCGCGTCCGGCAAAAGGCTGGACGAGAACATTTTTTGTGATATAGTCATTTCAAACAAGTTTGCGACATTTGCCTTTGCCTGCGAACTTTTGGCAAATCCAATCAATCTTAACTAGCGGTAGGCACTACCTCCCCCTATGCCTAACCCATCAATATTCATTCAATTTCTAAGTCGGTTCCA